>NZ_JAWOTD010000032.1:0-43865 GCF_033338715.1 Vibrio sp. Vb1337
GAATTGGTAGACGCACCAGATTTAGGTTCTGGCGCCGCAAGGTGTGAGAGTTCAAGTCTCTCCTTCCGCACCATTATCGGAAAACCCAGCATGACTTTGCTGGGTTTTTTCTTTTTTTGGTTCTGGACTCGGGAAATCATTAGATTTGCCGAATTAAAAAAGCGAGCTCATGGCTCGCTTTTTTTCTATCTGAGATTAGAGTAGCTTACTACATACCTAACGCGTATTTCAGTACTTGAGCCTTAATTGGCCCTGAGTTTTCAGCAAGCTTCAATGCAGCATTACGTACGAACTTCAATGGCCCAAGATCGTTGCTAAAACCTTTATAGAAAAAGTCCATGCCCGTCTGCATGAGTAAGTTGTCAGGTCGACGTGCGCGTTCGTATTTCGCGAGTAAGGTATCTTCCAGCTTTTCTTGGTGTTCTGTTACCGAAAGGAGAACGTCTACATCTTTGAAGCCTAAGTTTACCCCTTGCCCTGCAAGCGGGTTGATCGTATGAGCAGAGTCACCCACTAACACGCAATTTTTGCTTGAGTAGCTTTGCGCATGACGACGAGTGAGTGGGAATGAGCCAAACTGTAAAACTTCAATATCGCCTAATTCAGCAGGGAAATGACGTAAAATTTCTTCTCTTAGTTGAGGTTTACCCATCGCACACAGTTGTTTAATACGTTTAGGCGAGTCATACCAAACCAAAGAACCTTGGCCTACTACTTGACCATCGTCGTTACTCAAAGAGCACAGAGGTAAAAATGAACGTGGGCCTGAAGGTGTAAATTGTTGCCAAGTAATATCTTGCTGAGGCAATTCTGTTTTCACATTAATCAACATGCAGTGTTGTCGGTAATCCCACGCAGTTACACCAATTCCAGCCAATTGACGAACTTTAGAGTTTGCACCATCAGCACCAATCACCCAGTTAGCTTCAAACTGCGCCCCACTTTCTAGTGTCACAAGATTTACATCTGCAAACTCAATGGCTTTTAATCGCTCAGGACACATCACGGTTAGATTTTCATACTGAGAGAAGACTTGCCAAAGACCTAATTGGATTAGGCGGTTTTCAACGATGTAACCTAGCTGATCCAATGACAATTCATCAGAGTGAAAACGAGTACGGCACTCTGGGTGCTCCCAAGTTTCTAAGCGCCGATAAGGACAAACTCGCATGCTCTTGATCTCTGACCATGCTCCGAGTGAATCAAGTAACTCCACCGACTGGTGCGAGATTGCAGATACACGAATATCCATCGCCTGAGCGGCATCAAAAACTTTAGGTTTTGTACCTTCGACCAAGACAACGCTTCTGCCCTGCTTGGCAAATCCAACAGCGACGGCTGCCCCGACCATACCGCCACCGATCACGGCGATGTCATACTTGTTCATTTTTCACTCTTCATCGTGCTGATTAATTGGCGTTTTTTATTGTACTTTCCATGGCTACATTTACAAAATTGTTTAACAAAAAACCTTGTTCAGCATAGGGCGAAAAACTAGATTTCATCAGGCTTTGCAGAGAATTAGCTAGATCACTAGTCAGGTGCTTTTTAAAGCAGTACAATACGCCGCTTACCGCCGTGATGGCGGCTATAATTTGAGCAATAGCTCTCCGATTTAAGTACAACTGAACGAGCGAAAGTGAGATGAGTAAGAAACTGCTAATTAAAACCTGGGGCTGCCAGATGAACGAATACGATTCATCAAAAATGGCCGACCTGCTTAATGCTGCAAACGGCTACGAGCTGACGGAAGAGCCAGAGGAAGCAGACGTACTTCTACTTAACACCTGTTCGATCCGTGAAAAAGCGCAAGAGAAAGTTTTCCACCAGCTAGGCCGCTGGAAAACACTAAAAGATAAAAAACCTGGCGTAGTTATCGGTGTAGGTGGTTGTGTAGCAACGCAAGAAGGTGACCATATTCGTGAACGTGCACCATACGTTGACGTTATTTTTGGCCCACAAACTTTGCACCGCCTACCTGAGATGATCAAACAATCTCAGTCCGATGATGCACCAGTTATGGACATTTCGTTCCCAGAGATCGAAAAATTCGACCGCCTACCTGAACCTCGCGCTGAAGGTGCGACAGCATTCGTTTCTATTATGGAAGGCTGCTCTAAGTACTGTACTTACTGTGTCGTACCGTACACTCGTGGTGAAGAAGTAAGCCGTCCAATGGATGACGTACTGTTCGAAATCGCCCAACTTGCTGAACAAGGCGTACGTGAAGTAAACCTTCTGGGTCAAAACGTAAACGCGTACCGTGGTCCTATGCACGATGGTGAGATCTGTTCATTTGCAGAACTGCTTCGTTTGGTTGCGTCTATCGATGGTATCGACCGTATTCGTTTCACGACGAGCCACCCGTTAGAATTCACAGACGACATCATCGCAGTATACGAAGATACGCCAGAACTTGTGAGCTTCCTGCACTTACCTGTGCAAAGTGGTAGTGACCGTATCCTAACGATGATGAAACGCCCTCACACCGCTATCGAATACAAATCGATCATCCGTAAACTGCGTAAAGCTCGTCCTGATATTCAAATCAGTTCAGACTTTATTGTTGGTTTCCCTGGTGAGACAGACAAAGACTTCCAAGACACCATGAAGCTAATCAAAGATGTAGACTTTGACATGAGCTTCAGCTTTATTTTCTCTCCACGTCCAGGTACGCCAGCAGCGGATTACCCTTGTGATGTGTCAGAACAAGTGAAGAAAGAGCGCCTTTACGAACTACAGCAAACTATCAATGCTCAAGCGATGCGTTACTCTCGCTTAATGCTTGGCACAGAACAACGTGTTCTAGTTGAAGGTCCTTCGAAGAAAAACCTAATGGAACTACGCGCTCGTACAGAAAACAACCGTGTAGTAAACTTTGAAGGTAGTGCAGACCTAATTGGTCAGTTCGTTGATGTGAAGATCGTAGACGTATTTGCAAACTCACTGCGTGGTGAGCTAGTACGTACTGAAAAAGACATGGATCTTCGTAGTGTGATTTCCCCAACGCAGATGATGGCGAAAACACGTCGCGAAGATGAGCTGGGTGTAGCTACTTTTACGCCGTAAGCTCGTATAAATAGCCATAGAGAGCCTGGTCGTTATCAGGCTCTCACTAAGTGGCAAAAAATGAGAGGCAACATTGAGCAATAAAATCGTAACTCTAGAAATTAACCTAGAACCTTCAGACAACCGCCGACTAGCTAGCCTGTGCGGTCCATTCGATGACAACATCAAGCATTTAGAACGTCGTCTAGGCGTTGAAATTAACCACCGTAGTGACCACTTTACGATTGTCGGTAAACCTCATACCGCATCAGCTGCGCTGGATATCCTGAAAACTCTATATGTTGATACCGCACCTGTACGAGGTGAGATCCCAGATATTGAGCCTGAGCAAATCCATCTAGCGATCAAAGAGTCTGGTGTTCTTGAGCAGAATACTGAGTCTAACATCGAGCATGGTAAAGAAGTCTTCGTCAAAACCAAGAAAGGTGTGATCAAACCACGTACGCCAAACCAAGCGCAGTACTTGGTTAACATGGTCACGCATGATATTTCTTTTGGTATTGGCCCGGCTGGTACAGGTAAAACCTACCTTGCTGTAGCAGCAGCTGTTGACGCACTAGAGCGCCAAGAGATCCGTCGTATTCTACTTACTCGTCCAGCGGTTGAAGCTGGTGAGAAATTGGGCTTCCTGCCTGGTGATTTAAGCCAGAAAGTCGACCCATACCTACGTCCGCTATACGACGCTCTATTTGAAATGCTGGGCTTTGAGCGCGTAGAGAAGCTGATTGAACGTAACGTGATTGAGGTTGCCCCTCTTGCTTACATGCGTGGTCGTACTCTAAACGACGCCTTTATCATTCTTGATGAGAGTCAGAACACCACAGTTGAACAGATGAAGATGTTCCTAACGCGTATTGGTTTTAACTCTCGCGCGGTTATCACTGGTGATGTCACGCAGATTGACTTACCTCGTGGTGCGAAATCGGGTCTTCGTCATGCTATTGAAGTACTAAGCGAAGTTGACGACATCAGCTTTAACTTCTTCTTAGCCGACGACGTTGTACGTCACCCTGTGGTTGCTCGTATCGTTAACGCGTACGAGAAGTGGGAAGCACAAGACCAGAAAGAGCGTAAAGAGTTCGAGAAACGCCGTCGTGAAGAACGCGATGCGAAGTTACTAGAAGCAGCAAAAGCCGAATTGAATGCACAAGTTGCTTCAACTAAGGAATAATCATGGCGATTGAACTTGATCTGCAACTGGCAGTCGAAAATGAAGAAGGTCTGCCTTCGCAGCAAGATTTCCAATTGTGGCTAGATAAGACCATTCCTCTCTTCCAGCCACAAGCCGAAGTCACCATTCGTATTGTTGATGAACAAGAAAGTCATACGCTCAACCATGAGTATCGCGGCAAAGATAAACCAACTAATGTGTTGTCGTTTCCATTTGAAGCACCTCCTGGTATGGAAATAGATTTACTTGGTGATTTGATTATTTGCCGCCAAGTTGTTGAAAAAGAGGCGGTTGAACAGAGCAAGCCTCTGCTAGCACATTGGGCGCATATGGTTGTACATGGCAGCTTGCATCTGCTAGGTTATGATCATATAGAGGATGACGAAGCCGAAGAGATGGAGTCCCTCGAAACCGAAATCATGCAAGGTATGGGTTATGAAGATCCTTACATTGCTGAAAAAGAGTAGCTATTGGCCACTCGACAGGGAAAGGCGAACCACCTAAATGACTCTCGTGTTCGCCTCTCTATGTGTGCTATCACACTTCTGATAGCGTTACTTAATTGAGAAACAATGAACGAAGATAATTCTCCCTCTTCTAACGAAGATAAGAAAGAAAAGGCAGAAGGTCCGAGTAGAAAGTCCTTCTTTGAACGTCTAGGTCAACTATTTCAGGGCGAACCAAAAGATCGCCAAGAGCTTGTGGATGTTATCCGCGACTCTGAAGTTAACGACCTGATTGACCATGACACTCGCGATATGCTTGAAGGTGTTATGGAAATCTCCGAAATGCGTGTGCGTGACATTATGATCCCGCGTTCGCAAATGGTTACCGTTGAGCGTACTCACGACCTTGATACCTTGGTTGCTTTGATTACCGATGCTCAACACTCTCGCTACCCTGTGATCAGCGAAGATAAAGACCATGTGGAAGGCATACTTCTAGCGAAGGACTTACTTAAATACTTAGGCTCAGGCAGCAATCCATTTGATATCGAAGAAGTCATTCGACCAGCGGTTGTAGTACCGGAAAGTAAACGCGTTGATCGACTGCTGAAAGAATTCCGTGAAGAACGTTATCATATGGCCATTGTTGTCGATGAATTCGGTGGTGTTTCTGGTCTTGTAACCATTGAAGATATCCTTGAGGAAATCGTCGGGGATATTGAAGATGAATTCGATGAAAGTGAAGAGACGGACATTCGTAAGCTGAGCAAGCATACGTTTGCTGTCAGAGCGCTGACAACCATCGAAGAGTTTAATGAGACATTCGGAACCAACTTCAGCGATGAGGAAGTTGATACCGTTGGTGGTATGGTCATGACTGCCTTTGGTCACTTACCTTCTCGTGGTGAACTGGTTGAAATTGAAGGCTACAACTTCAAAGTCACCGCTGCCGATAACCGTCGTGTCATTCAACTCCAAGTGACGATCCCAGACGAAGAAACCCTGGTTGAAGCCACTCAAGAGTAACGCGATACCCATTGGGAATCTCAGAAATTACAATGATGAATGAACTCTTTCATCGCCTTAAGCGGCCCTTAGTGGCCGCTTTTGTTGGCGCCTCTACTACACTCGCTTTCGCTCCTTACCAGCTGTGGCCTATTGCCATTCTTAGCCCAGCAATTCTACTGATTCTTCTTGCTAACCAAACTCCGAAACGCGCACTATGGGTTGGTTATGCTTGGGGGTTAGGTCAATTTGCAACTGGCGTTAGCTGGGTTTACGTCAGTATCTCCGGTTTTGGCGGTATGCCGCTCATTGCCAATTTATTTTTAATGGGCTTGCTTGTTGCCTACTTGGCTGTTTATTCAGGCTTATTTGCTTGGCTCAACAACAAGCTGTTTCCTCAATTTACGCTCACAAAAGCACTTCTCGCTGCACCTGCTTTATGGCTGATCAGTGATTGGTTACGTGGTTGGGTGATGACTGGCTTCCCTTGGTTATGGCTAGGCTATAGCCAGATAGATGCTCCACTCGCAAGCTTTGCACCAATTGGCGGCGTAGAACTGCTTACTCTATTTATCCTTATCAGCGCAGGGGCGTTAGCCTACGCATGGATTCATAAGCAGTGGCTGATGGTGATTATCCCTGCGGTACTACTCAGTACTGGCTTTGGGATTCGCAACTACGATTGGGTAACACCCCGACCAGAAGACACGACTAAGCTCGCGCTGATTCAAGGTAACGTAGACCAGAACCTAAAGTGGCTACCAAGTCAACGCTGGCCAACCATCATGAAATACGCTGACTTAACTCGTGAAAACTGGGACGCTGACATTATCGTTTGGCCAGAAGCAGCAATTCCCGCTTTTGAAATTGAAGTGCCTTCATTTTTGAGCAATATCGACAGCGCTGCAAAAATGAATAACAGCGCAATCATCACCGGTGTCGTCAATCAAGCTGAAGATCGACAGTTCTACAACAGTATTCTGTCCCTCGGCATCACACCATACGGTGACTACAGCTTCGATTTAAGCGAACGTTACCATAAGCATCACCTACTACCGTTTGGTGAGTTTGTACCATTTGAAGATATTTTGCGCCCATTAGCGCCATTCTTTAACCTACCGATGTCATCGTTTAGCCGTGGGGCTTTTGTGCAGCCAAACATCGTTGCGAATGGCATGCACATGGCACCAGCGCTTTGCTATGAGATCATCTTTAATGAGCAAGTGCGTCAAAATGTGACTGACGAAACAGACTTCATTCTAACGCTTTCAAACGATGCATGGTTTGGTCACTCTATCGGCCCTCTTCAGCATATGGAGATCGCCCGTATGCGTGCCTTAGAGTTGGGCAAACCGCTCATCCGCTCGACTAACAATGGATTAACAGCGGTAACCGATCACAAGGGTAAAATCGTTGAGCAAGTTCCGCAGTTTGAAACTGCAGTACTGCGCGCAGAGCTCACCCCAACCGATGGGAAAACGCCATATCGAATCGTTGGTACTTGGCCATTGTATATTTGGGTAGGGTTAAGTTTAGCGCTGGCTTTCGGTTTAAGAAGAAAACAGAGCTGATAACAGCTTGAAAGTAGAAAAGACAAAAAAGAGGCGACTAAGCCTCTTTTTTATTCATTGCATTATACAGTCGTTACTCGCCATTTATGGCTTTAATGACTGACGAGTAAAGCCTTTGTGACCACACTTAATACACGGAATGATTACTGTTGGGTGGTTATACGTTGTCTTGTGACCACACTCATCACAGACTAAAGTTCCTAAGCCTATCACCTCTCCTGCTTCATATAGCCCTTGATGCTCTAAGTCATCGAACAACTCAACCCACTCAACTTTAGTTCGGTCTGTAATCTCTAACAGCCCTTGCCATATCGAATCCGCAATCGTTAAGTAAAACGGACCGCTTTTGCTATCCTCGTAACTCTCTGAAAACTCTTTTAAGTCTGCTTTAAGGTACGCTTTGATTAAAGCCAATTCATCTTTGGTCAAGTCATTAGCAGCATCCACCACTTTGCCCGACGTCTCAATCGCTTTGTTAACTTCTTCCGGACTGTGCTTCAAGGTTTCAATCACATCCTCGAGCATTTCCTCATAACCTGTTTTACGTTTAGGCATAACTGACCTCCATCTTTCTCCTACCTGCGTCACTTAAGGGCGCATGGGTACAGATTGGCTATTGTTGTGATCCCTAGCTTTAGGTATTCTATGACGATCTATTTAAGTCTGTTCTAACCGAACTCACAAATTCCAAGATAACGGATACCATCGATGCAAGAACAATACAACCCACAAGATATTGAACAAAAAGTTCAAAAGCACTGGGATGACAACAAAACCTTTGTTGTAAGTGAAGACCCAAATAAAGAAAAATTCTACTGTCTGTCCATGTTCCCATACCCAAGTGGTCGACTACACATGGGTCACGTGCGCAACTACACTATCGGTGATGTAGTATCTCGTTTCCAACGCCTACAAGGCAAAAACGTGATGCAACCAATCGGTTGGGACGCATTCGGTCTACCTGCAGAAAACGCAGCAGTAAAAAACAAAACTGCGCCAGCACCTTGGACTTACGAAAACATCGAATACATGAAGAACCAACTTAAGCTTCTAGGCTTTGGTTACGATTGGAACCGTGAATTCGCAACATGTACACCGGAGTACTACCGCTGGGAACAAGAGTTCTTCACTAAACTTTACGAGAAAGGTTTAGTTTACAAAAAGACTTCTTCTGTTAACTGGTGTCCTAACGACCAAACTGTTCTTGCAAACGAGCAGGTTGAAGACGGTTGTTGCTGGCGTTGTGATACGCCTGTAGAGCAAAAAGAAATCCCTCAATGGTTCATCAAAATCACTGAGTACGCTCAAGAGCTACTAGACGACCTAGATAAGCTTGAAGGTTGGCCTGAAATGGTAAAAACCATGCAGCGCAACTGGATTGGTCGTTCTGAAGGTGTTGAACTGAAGTTTGAAGTTAAGGGTCAACAAGACCTAGAAGTTTACACAACACGTCCAGATACGCTAATGGGTGTGACTTACGTGGGTATCGCAGCCGGCCACCCTCTTGCAGCTCTTGCAGCAGAGAACAATCCAGAGCTTGCAGCGTTTATCGACGAATGTAAGAACAACAAGGTTGCAGAAGCTGAGCTAGCGACAATGGAGAAGAAAGGTATGGCAACTGGCCTTACTGCTATTCATCCATTGAACGGCCGCGAAGTACCAGTATACGTAGCAAACTTCGTACTGATGGACTACGGTACAGGCGCGGTAATGGCTGTACCTGCACACGACCAACGTGACTACGAGTTCGCAACGAAGTACGGTCTAGACATCGTGCCAGTTATCAAGCCTGCTGATGGCAGCGAGCTAGACATCTCTGAAGCGGCATATACAGAGAAAGGTGTACTGTTCGATTCAGGTGAATTCGATGGCCTAGAATTCCAAGCGGCGTTCGATGCAATTGCAGCGAAGCTAGAAGCAGAGGGCAAAGGCACTAAGACTGTAAACTTCCGTCTACGCGACTGGGGTGTATCTCGTCAACGTTACTGGGGCGCACCAATCCCAATGGTAACGACTGAAGACGGTGAAGTTCACCCAGTACCTGCTGACCAACTACCAGTGATTCTTCCAGAAGACGTGGTAATGGACGGCGTAACGAGCCCAATCAAAGCAGACAAAGAGTGGGCGAAGACAACCTTTAACGGCGAACCTGCTCTACGTGAGACAGATACGTTCGATACGTTCATGGAATCTTCTTGGTACTACGCGCGTTACTGTTCACCACAAGCGGACGACATCCTAGACCCAGAAAAAGCAAACTACTGGCTACCAGTAGATCAGTACATCGGTGGTATCGAGCACGCTTGTATGCACCTACTGTACTCACGCTTCTTCCACAAACTACTGCGCGATGCGGGTTACGTAACGTCTGACGAACCGTTCAAGCAACTACTGTGTCAAGGCATGGTACTGGCTGATGCGTTCTACTTCGAGAACGAGAAAGGCGGCAAAGAGTGGGTAGCTCCAACAGACGTAGCCGTTGAACGTGATGGTAAAGGCCGCATTACTTCTGCTAAAGACACTGAAGGTCGTGATGTAACGCACTCAGGCATGATCAAGATGTCTAAGTCTAAGAACAACGGTATCGACCCTCAAGAAATGGTAGACAAGTACGGCGCTGACACAGTACGTCTATTCATGATGTTCGCGTCTCCAGCGGACATGACACTTGAATGGCAAGAGTCTGGCGTAGAAGGTGCGAACCGCTTCCTAAAACGTGTTTGGAAACTAGTGAAAGAGCACACAGCGAAAGGCGCAGCAGAAGCAGTAGATACCGCAGCGCTTTCTGGTGATCAAAAAGCACTTCGCCGCGACGTTCACAAAACTATCGCGAAAGTGACGGACGATATCGCTCGTCGTCAAACATTCAACACCGCGATCGCAGCGATCATGGAGCTGATGAACAAACTAGCGAAAGCGCCTCAAGAATCTGCGCAAGATCGTGCAATCCTTGACGAAGCACTGAAAGCTATTGTTGTCATGCTTTACCCTATCACTCCGCATATCTCATACGAGCTATGGGCAGCACTAGGTGAAACAGACATTGATAACGCGGCATGGCCGACGTTTGACGAAAAAGCGCTAGTTGAAGACGAAAAAACCATCGTTGTTCAAGTTAACGGTAAGCTACGTGCGAAGCTAACAGTCCCAGCGGATATCTCTAAAGACGATATCGAACAGCTTGGTCTAAACGACGAAAACGTGGTTAAGTTCACTGATGGCCTGACTATTCGTAAAGTCATTTACGTTCCAGGTAAACTGCTGAACATTGTTGCAAACTAATCGCAGCTGTCAATTTGTCTCTGTTTAGCGAACTTATTTGTTAACCAAGAGTCATTAAACAGGGTAGTTTTCTACCCTGTTTATTTACCTCAAACCATTCACATGAGTGGTTTAAGGTAAATAACCCCTTCAATTTAGGATGAATACAATCAATGCGCTTTTTCTCTTTGATTAAACTACCAGTGGTATTGGTATTAGCGGGGCTTCTTTCTGCCTGTGGTTTTCACCTTCGCGGCGAGTATTCCGTACCGGAAGAGCTGCACACTATGTCTTTCTCCAGCTACGATGAATACAGTGAATTAACTCGCTATGTTCGCTCTCAACTCGAACTGAACAAAGTTGAACTTGTTCAACCATCATCGACGGTACCCAACCTTCATTTGACGGAAGCGACAATCGATGAGCGTACACTATCGCTTTATCAAAATAGCCGTGCAGCAGAAAAAGAGCTGACATACGTAGTAAAATACCGTGTGACAATTCCTGGCTATGGTTCTAAAAACTTTACGACAACAGTAAACCGCAACTACCTAGACAACCCGTTGACCGCACTTGCAAAATCTGTTGAGCGTGACGTAATTGAAGACGAGATGCGCTTGCAAGCTGCAAAACAGATGATGCGCCAGTTGGGCCGTATTCGTGCCGAATATGAAGCAGGACAAATCTCTGAGCCAGCGAACAAAAACTCTTAGTCACTATGCGAATTTATGCCGATAAGCTAACGGATCATTTAACTAAACAAGTTAAACAGGTTTACTTAATCTTTGGTAATGAGCCGTTACTGATTCAAGAAAGCCGCCAAGCAATCCAAAAGGCAGCGTTTCAACAAGGTTTTGAGGAAAAACACCGTTTTGCTGTGGATGCTAGCATCGACTGGAACCAAGTTTACGACTGTTTCCAAGCGATGAGTCTGTTTTCAAACCGTCAATTGATTGAGCTTGAAATTCCTGAAAGTGGCGTGACAACCGCCGTCAGCAAAGAGCTGCAAACACTGTGTGATATGCTTCATGATGACATCATGCTCGTCATTGTTGGTAGCAAACTGACCAAAGCCCAAGAAAATGCGAAATGGTTTAAAGCATTAAGCTCAAAAGGCGATTGGGTAAGCTGCTTGTCGCCAGACCTTCAACGCCTACCTATGTTCATTCAGACACGTTGCCGCACGTTGGGACTAAAACCCGATCAGCAATCACTGCAAATGTTGGCTCAATGGCATGAAGGTAACCTATTTGCATTGACACAAAGCTTAGAGAAATTGGCCCTACTCTACCCGGATGGTGAGCTGACCATCATACGTTTAGAGGAAGCCCTAAGTCGCCATAATCACTTCACTACCTTTAACTGGATCGACGCCTTACTGGCAGGTAAAGCAAACCGTGCACAACGTATTCTTCGCCAACTTGAGGCGGAAGGGGTTGAGACCGTGATCTTGATTCGAAGTGTACAAAAAGAGTTGAGCCAACTTTTAAATATGCATCAAGACTTAAGTCAAATGGGAATGAACCAGGTATTTGAGAAATATCGAGTTTGGCAAAACAAGCGTCCACTCTATAACGCAGCACTGACCCGCTTATCAGCGAGTCGTATTTGTGCATTGCTCTCCTTGTTGGCTCAAGCCGAGATAAAAGCCAAAACTCAGTATGACGAGTCTGTATGGCCAACTATTCATCAGTTGAGCTTAGAAACCTGCTCTCCTGATATTAAGCTGGCAATTTAAAAATCAAAGCGTGATATAGTGCGCGACCTGTTTTGCAAGCAAGAATGTAAAACACTGTAGAGATAAGAGACAAACCGAGGAAAACCGAGTGCTTCGCGAAGAACTGAAAGACTTTTTAGCTGATAAAGCCGACGACATGAAAGCGGAAGACATTATCGTCCTAAATGTGGAAGATAAATCAAGCGTGACAGATTACATGATCATCTGTACTGGTACATCCAAACGCCACGTTTCATCCATCGCTGACCATGTTGCAACAGAGGTGAAAAAAGCCGGTCTTGAGCCACTAGGAATGGAAGGTGAAAACGAAGGTGAATGGGTAGTCCTTGATATGGGCGACGCCATGCTTCACGTGATGCAAGAAGAGCACCGCGAACTCTACCAGCTAGAAAAACTCTGGGGTTAATCTTTTGAAAATTCAACTAATTGCTGTTGGTACAAAAATGCCAAAATGGGTTGAGGAAGGCTTTCAAGAATATCGTCGCCGTTTCCCGCATGATATGCCGTTGGAGTTGATTGAAATCTCTGCTGGCAAACGCGGAAAAAATGCCGATATCGCTCGCATCCTGCAAAAAGAAGGGGAAGCGATGCTCGCTGCGGTACCAAAAGGCAACCGTATCGTCACGTTAGATATCCCAGGTAAAAAATGGGACACTCCTCAACTCGCTGAGCAGTTAGAAGCTTGGAAATTAGATGGCCGTGATGTATCAATATTAATCGGCGGTCCCGAAGGACTCGCTCCTGCATGCAAAGCTGCAGCAGACCAAAGCTGGTCATTGTCTGCCTTAACGCTACCCCACCCTCTAGTGCGTATCGTAATGGCAGAAAGCTTGTACCGAGCGTGGAGCATCACCGCTAACCACCCTTATCATCGCGAATAATCGTTGTTTAACTTTAGAGCCAAGCGTTAATGATTCGTAAACGCCGCAGTCAAATCCGAGATTATCAAGCCGAAGCGCGTCTGTTTGCCAGCCGCGCTATTGTTGCTTTTATCGGCATTGTTGTCTTGATGGGAGCTCTGGTTGCCAACATGTACAACATTCAGGTGAACCAGTTTCAAGACTATCAAACCCGCTCGAACGATAACCGCATCAAAGTAGTGCCTATCGCGCCTAACCGAGGTCTAATTTATGACCGAAATGGCGTTTTACTGGCAGAGAACCGTCCCGTCTTTAACTTAGAACTGACCCCAGAAAAAATTAAAGACATTGATGCAACCATCCAAGAATTACAAACTATTCTGGAAATTACACCAGACCAGATTGAACGTTTCCACCACGAGCGTAAACGGACTCGTCGATTTAAATCGGTCCCACTGCTGACCCAACTGAACGAAAAACAAGTAGCGGTATTCTCCGTCAATCAGTACCGCTTTCCGGGTGTGGAAATAAGTGCGACCTTAAAGCGCTACTACCCTTTCAGCGAAGTCTTAACCCACGTGATTGGTTACGTTTCTCGAATCAATGATCGCGACATGCAGCGCCTGATCCGAGAAGAAAAAGACGCAAACTATCAAGCCACTCGCGACATTGGTAAGCTGGGTATTGAAAAATACTACGAAGACCTCTTACACGGTACAGCCGGATATCAAGAAGTCGAGGTAAACAGCCGCGGCCGAGTAATCCGTACCTTAAAGTACGTTCCACCTGTACCCGGAAAAGACATCGTTTTAAACCTTGATATCAACTTGCAGTTGTACGTACACCAATTATTGGACGGCCGCCGAGGCAGTGCTGTAGTAATCGATCCTAGAGACAATGGTGTACTGGCTATGGTTTCGAGCCCTAGCTACGATCCTAACTCGTTCGTGCACGGAATCTCAGGTAAAGACTATCGCGCCCTTTTGAACGATAAAAACCGTCCCTTGGTCAACCGAACCACACTTGGCATTTATCCACCCGCGTCTACCATCAAACCATTTATGGCGGTAGCCGCGCTACAAGAAGGTGTCGTCACACCGAACACTACGCGAAATGATCCAGGTTATTGGCGCATACCAAACTCCAACACTCGCCCATTCCGTGACTGGTTACGTTGGGGACACGGACGCGTCGATATCATTAAGTCGATCGAAGAGTCTGTTGATACCTTCTACTATCAAATCGCTTATGACATGGGTATTGACCGTATTTCGAATTGGATGATGATGTTCGGCTTTGGTGATTACACTGGCATCGATATCTACGAAGAAAGTAAGGCGAATATGCCGACTCGTGACTGGAAAATGTCTCGCCATAAAACCCCATGGTATAAAGGTGATACGATCCCTGTGGGTATCGGCCAAGGATATTGGACAGCAACACCAATGCAAATCGCCAAAGCAACCGCCGTATTAGTAAACGAGGGAGAAGTGATCGCACCTCACTTGCTCAAAGCGACGATAGAAAATGGTAACGACTTCGAAGAGCAAAAAACGACAGAATACGTGACTTACCCACCAATCAAGAATGTGCCTAAAAAGTACTGGGATATGGCGAAAGAAGGCATGCGTCGGGTAAACCATGGCACGCGCGGAACAGCTCGTCGCTCATTCTACAAAATGAATTATGAAACAGCGGGTAAATCAGGTACTGCACAGGTCTTCGGTCTGGGTGAAAACGAAGAGTACAACGCCGATGAGATCGCCGAGCACTTACGTGACCATGCGTTATTTACTGGCTTTGCACCATTTGATGATCCTAAAGTGGTCGTCACTGTAGTACTAGAAAATGCCGGTGGTGGTTCTAGTAACGGTGCCCCAGTAGTAAGGAAAATTTTTGACCGAGTCGTTCTTGGTCCAGAAGAAATTGAGCCTGAAAACAATGCGAAGAAAGAGGTAAAACAGTAATGAAGATGGATCCCTCTACAGGTAAAAATCGCGCCCTGTTTGAACGCTTCCATATCGACTTACCACTCCTACTTGGCATACTGGCCCTGATGGGGTTTGGCCTGGTGATCATGTACAGCGCCAGTGGCCAAAGTTTACTGATGATGGATCGCCAAGCCATGCGAATGGTGCTTTCACTCGTTGTGATGCTCGTCCTTGCACAGCTTTCTCCACGAACTTACGAAAGCTTGGCACCTTTGATGTTCGTTGGTGGCGTTATACTGCTTTTCGGCGTGCTGTTTTTCGGTGAAGCATCGAAAGGCGCGCAGCGTTGGCTTAACCTCGGTTTTGTGCGCTTTCAACCGTCAGAGCTATTGAAGCTCGCAGTGCCATTAATGGTGGCTCGCTATGTCGGTAGACAGCCCCTTCCACCAACGCTAAAAACACTCATTGTTGCACTGATTATGGTCTGCTTACCAACCATTCTCATTGCAAAGCAGCCTGACTTAGGTACCTCGATCCTGATCGCCGCTTCCGGTATTTTTGTTATCTTCCTCGCCGGCATTAGCTGGAAAATCATCGCTGGTGCTGCGATTGCATTAGGTGGTTTCATTCCAATTCTGTGGTTTTTCTTGATGCGAGAGTATCAAAAAGTGCGAGTTCGTACTCTATTTAACCCGGAGTCTGATCCGCTAGGAGCGGGCTACCACATTATTCAGAGTAAAATTGCGATTGGCTCCGGCGGTATTTCCGGCAAAGGTTGGTTGCAAGGTACGCAGTCACAACTAGAATTTCTTCCTGAACGACACACTGACTTTATCTTTGCAGTAATTGCTGAAGAATGGGGTATGATTGGCTTCCTTTGCCTTTTAGCCATCTATCTATTTATTATTGGACGAGGTTTATATCTCGCCAGCCAAGCGCAAACCGCATTTGGACGAATGATGGCAGGCAGTATTGTACTCAGCTTCTTCGTGTATATTTTTGTAAATATTGGCATGGTAAGTGGCATCCTACCTGTAGTAGGTGTACCGTTGCCACTCATCAGTTATGGCGGCACATCAATGGTAACCTTGATGGCTGGTTTTGGTATTCTGATGTCGATTCATACGCACCGAAAAGCATTCTCTAAGGCGACCTAGACATGCAAAAACGCGCTTTATATTCCTTGGTTTTCTCTGCTCTTATTTTGGCAGGCTGTTCATCAACTAGCCAAAAAGAACAAGAAGGCCGTTACGAACTCGAATCCGATGTTGCACCGGATACACCGCTTTCAGTCGAACACATCGAGGATGCGCATCCTAAATATGAACCGTACAGCCTAGGTGGGAACAAAGATTACCACTTGCGAGGCAAAGACTACAAAATAGTTCGCAATGCGAAAGGCTTTAAAGAAAAAGGCCGCGCATCTTGGTATGGGAAAAAATTCCAAGGTCATTTGACTTCTAATGGCGAAATCTATGACATGTACTCAATGACGGCAGCGCATAAAACGCTGCCGTTACCAAGTTACGTAAAAGTTACCAATACTGACAACGGCAAAACCACCATAGTACGAGTTAATGACCGAGGTCCTTTTCACGATGGCCGTATCATTGATTTAAGCTATGCCGCCGCGCACAAGTTAGATGTCATAAAAACAGGCACAGCGAACGTGGAAATTGAAGTGATCAGTATCAATCAGCCCACGGACAAAAAGTCATTAGAAGCGCACCCTAGGTACGTTATTCAAGTGGCATCATCAAAAAATGAAGAACGCGCGCGAACTTTAGGTACCGAGCTTGGTCAAAAATTGGATACAGAAACTTTCCTAGAGAGTGCGAAAGAGTCTTATCGCTTGTTGTTAGGGCCATTTACTGACTATTCCCTGACGCAAGCCACATTAGATAAAGTAAAGTTGCTCGGCTATTCGTCTGCATTTATTAAAAAACACAACACTGCCAAATGACCTCGTGTCATGAATTTCTCTTTGATCCCCCTCTTACATAACTAGGGATTCTGATAAGATGTCTGCAGTTAACCCAAAAATTTGAATTACCATGAATAAAAATAAGTTTGTGAAATCTATTCTCGTTTCTTCGGTTGCCCTTTCTGCAACTTTCGCTCAATCTGCTCTTGCATCACCTATCGTTGTTCCAGATGCCCCTCAAATCGCGGCGAAGGGCTACGTGCTGATGGATTACCATTCAGGTAAAGTACTGGCAGAGAAAGAGATGAACACAAAATTGTCTCCAGCTAGTCTGACTAAGATGATGACCAGCTATGTAATCGGCCAAGAGCTAGCGCGTGGTAATATCTCAGAAGATGATGATGTCACCATCAGTAAAAATGCGTGGGCGAAAAACTTCCCTGATTCATCAAAGATGTTCATTGAAGTAGGCACAACAGTTAAAGTACGTGACCTGAACCGAGGTATCATCGTCCAGTCAGGTAACGATGCCTGTGTTGCGATGGCAGAACATATTGCAGGTTCAGAAGATGCGTTTGTTGACCTAATGAACGCTTGGGCCAACACATTGGGTATGACTAACTCGCACTTTGCCAACGTTCATGGCTTAGATAACGCAGAGTTGTACTCAACACCATACGACATGGCTCTGCTGGGTAAAGCACTTATCCGTGACGTACCAAATGAGTACCGAGTGTACTCAGAGAAGAAATTTACTTACAACGGCATCACCCAATACAACCGTAACGGTCTACTTTGGGATAAGAGCATGAACGTTGACGGTATCAAAACGGGTCACACAAGTAATGCGGGTTACAGCCTAGTAAGTTCAGCAACTGAAGATCAAATGCGCTTGGTTGCGGTCGTTATGGGTACTAAAGATGCCAATGCTCGTAAGTCAGAAAGTAAAAAGCTGCTAAGCTACGGCTTCCGTTTCTTCGAAACAGTGGCACCGCACAAAGCAGGTGAAACGTTCGTAGAAGAAAAAGTGTGGATGGGTAACAAAGACACCGTAGCACTGGGTCTTGACCAAGATACTTACGTAACACTACCGCGTGGTGAAGCGAAAAACCTAAAAGCAAGCTTCGTCCTTGAAAAAGAGCTAGAAGCCCCAATTAATAAAGGTGATGTAGTTGGTAAGCTATACTATCAGATCGATGGTGAAGATATTGCCGAATACCCACTAATGGCACTAGAAACCGTAGAGCAAGGTAGTCTATTTAGCCGCATGTGGGATTACATCGTATTGTTATTCAAGAGCTTCTTCTAAAAAGAACATTAGAGTAGCAAACTTATTCGCAAAGCCGCCTGAATGGGCGGCTTTTTAAGTTTGAGCTCCTCGTCTTGAGTTCCCCCTAATTTGACTGTACTATTTCGCACCGCAACGAATATCTACTGGAGTTATCGATATGCTAACCATCAACTCTGATGCAAAATTAAAAGACCTGCTTGAGTTCCCTTGTTCATTTACTTACAAGGTAATGGGTCATGCAAAGCCTGAACTTCCAGAGCTTGTTCTTGAAGTTATTCAGCGCCATGCTCCAGGTGACTACAGCCCGACCGTTAAACCAAGTGCTAAGGGCAACTACCACTCTGTGTCAATCAACATTACTGCAACCTCTATCGAGCAAGTTGAGACACTGTACAAAGAGTTAGGTGAAATTGACATCGTACGCATGGTTCTATAATTTTTTGATATATTAAATTTTTTTTGAAAGCAGCCTTGGCTGCTTTCTTTTTATTTATCAAAGAGATAACGAGACTTTACATCGCTTTCAGTTAAAAATCTGTTACGCAGCGGTAGAGCATCAGGGTTATCCGGTTTATAATCCAAAAACTTTATATATTAGCAACAGGAATTCCCATGCAACACCAACTTGTTGTAAAACGACTTGGCCGCCAAGACTATGAGCCTGTATGGAAGGCGATGCATGAGTTCACCGACCAACGCACAGAAGAAACCCGTGATGAAGTCTGGTTGGTAGAACATAACCCAGTATTTACGCAAGGACAGGCAGGTAAAGCTGAGCACTTGATTAACACTGGCGATATTCCTGTTGTACAAAGTGATCGCGGAGGCCAGGTTACGTATCATGGCCCTGGTCAGTTGGTCGCCTACTTCTTGATCAACCTACGCCGCAAAAAATTAGGTGTACGAGATCTCGTTACCACAATCGAGAACCTCGTGATCAACACGCTAAAAGCATACAATATTGACTCAGCCGCGCGACCTGACGCACCAGGTGTCTACGTTGCCGGTAAGAAAATATGCTCTCTCGGTTTACGCATTCGTAAAGGATGCTCGTTTCATGGTTTAGCCTTGAACGTAAATATGGATTTAACACCGTTTCTGCGTATTAACCCTTGTGGTTATGAAGGTATGGAAATGGTTCAGGTCAGCCAATTTGGCGGCCCAGACAATGTAGAAGCCGTAGAAAAACAATTAATAGAAGAACTCGTTACTTTGCTCGATTATGAGCAAGTAGAATTCAGCACAGAAGCACCTTCTCAAGGTAATAAAGCATGAGCAAACCAATCCAGATGGAAAAAGGCGTTAAATATCGTGACGCCGATAAAATGGCATTGATTCCCGTAAAGAACATGCCTACAGAGCAGAAAGAAGTGCTACGTAAGCCTGATTGGATGAAGATCAAGCTACCAGCCGACAGCCAACGAATTCAAGACATCAAAGCGGCGATGCGTAAGAATAAGCTTCACTCCGTATGTGAAGAAGCATCTTGCCCGAACCTAGCGGAATGTTTTAACCACGGTACAGCAACCTTCATGATCTTAGGTGCTATTTGTACTCGTCGTTGTCCTTTCTGTGACGTTGCTCATGGCCGCCCATTACCACCGGAAGCAGAAGAGCCTCAAAAACTGGCGAAAACCATTGCCGATATGAAGCTGAAATACGTAGTAATCACTTCTGTTGACCGTGACGATCTGCGTGACGGCGGTGCACAGCACTTTGCCGATTGTAACCGCGAGATCCGTGCGTTAAACCCGCATATTAAGATTGAAACACTGGTTCCTGACTTCCGTGGTCGCATGGATGTAGCGCTTGATCTAATGAAAGACAATCCGCCAGATGTCTTCAACCACAACTTAGAAACAGCGCCACGTCTTTACCGTAAAGCTCGCCCAGGTGCGAACTATAAATGGTCACTTGAGCTTCTTAAGAAGTTCAAAGAGCAGCATCCCGATGTACCGACCAAGTCTGGTTTGATGATGGGTCTTGGTGAAACCAAAGAAGAAATCATCGAAGTACTGAAAGATCTACGCGCACACGGCGTAACGATGCTGACTCTAGGCCAGTATTTAGCGCCAAGCCGTCACCACTTGCCAGTAGAACGTTACGTTCCACCATCTGAGTTTGACGAGCTAAAAGAAGTTGCACTAGAACTTGGCTTCACGCATGCAGCGTGTGGTCCATTTGTGCGCTCTTCTTACCATGCCGATATGCAAGCTCAAGGTATCGAGATTAAATAAGCTCTCGCTTGTTTTGAAGAGAAAAGGTTGGCTCAGTGCCAACCTTTTTTGTATCTGGCAAATGATGATAAAAAGCCACTCTACCACCGTCATTCTGAACAGCGAGGAACGAGCGTGATTCAGAATCAGTTTTCAGAGTACTGATGATTTTTAGGGAAACTCTGAGTAAAAGAGTGTGCCTTAACAAGATTCCTGATCTCGCCTAGGCTCGTCGGAATGACGTGGTTTCGATATATTGAAAAGGGACAGTGTTGGTAGCCATCCCCTTATCACACACTCTCGCTATATCTCATTCCAAACGCCAGACAAACAAAAAGGCCCTCAATTGAGGACCTTTAGTATATCAACGTTCAAAATAGATGAGTCGAGTTCTAGAAGAACACACGGAGTTTGCGCGAGCAAATGAGTATGTTCGACACCGAAATCGACTCACTCGATGAAAAGCAGTTATGCGTAAACTGGTAGACGCTTACAAATTTCTAGCACTTTCTGTTTAGTCGCTTCGATAACTTCTTCGTTGCCGATGTTATCTAGAACGTCACACATCCAGTTTGCTAGCTCTTTTGCATCTTCTTCAGTGAAGCCACGGCGAGTGATCGCTGGCGTACCTACACGAATACCAGACGTTACGAATGGGCTGCGTGGGTCATTTGGTACTGAGTTCTTGTTTACAGTGATGTTTGCTGCACCTAGTGCCGCGTCTGCGTCTTTACCAGTGATATCTTTGTCGATTAGGTCAACAAGGAACAAGTGGTTTTCTGTACCGTTAGATACGATTTTGTAGCCACGCTCTTGGAACTGACCAACCATTGCTTTTGCGTTTTTCACTACGCTAGCTTGATAAGCTTTGAACTCTGGCTCCATCGCTTCTTTGAACGCTACTGCTTTACCAGCGATAACGTGCATTAGAGGGCCACCTTGACCACCAGGGAACACTGCTGAGTTCAGTTTCTTGTACATATCTTCGCCAGCATTTGACAAGATAAGACCACCGCGAGGACCTGCTAGTGTTTTGTGCGTCGTTGTTGTTACCACGTGAGCATGCGGTACTGGTGTTGGGTATTCACCGGCGGCGATAAGACCCGCTACGTGCGCCATATCAACAAATAAGTAAGCACCTGCTTTGTCAGCGATTTCACGCATGCGTTTCCAATCAACGATTTGCGAGTAAGCAGAGAAACCACCGATGATCATCTTAGGTTTGTGTTCAAGTGCTAGCTGTTCCATCTCATCGTAGTTGATTTGACCAGCTTCATCGATACCGTAAGGGATAACGTTGTAGTGCTTACCCGAGAAGTTTACTGGTGAACCGTGAGTTAGGTGACCACCGTGTGCTAGGCTCATGCCTAAAACTGTATCGCCAGGGTTAAGAAGCGCCATGTAAACTGCGCTGTTTGCTTGAGAACCTGAGTGAGGCTGTACGTTAGCGTACTCACAACCAAATAGTTGGCATGCACGCTCAATTGCTAGTGCTTCAGCTTTATCTACGTACTCACAACCGCCGTAGTAACGCTTACCTGGGTAGCCTTCAGCGTATTTGTTCGTTAGCTGAGAACCTTGCGCTTCCATTACACGTGGGCTTGTGTAGTTTTCAGAAGCGATAAGTTCAATGTGTTCTTCCTGGCGAAGAGTTTCTTCCTGGATAGCTGCGAACAGTTCCGCATCGTAATCTGCGATGTTCATATCACGCTTAAGCATCTGTATCTCCTGACTCAGATTAGTACTGAAAGTTGCAAAAAAACTGTTGAATGACCCGACGCAAACGTTTTCGTCACCCTAATGGCGCGCATTCTACATAATTTGATTTAGGTCATAAAGAGAAATTTACAATTTTTCTCATGCAGTTTTTTCATGATGACAAGCAATGTTTATCATGCCAGCATTGCAATCGCATAACGACAATCTATTGCCTGTCAAATTTGTGCTTTACACCCTGTAAAACAGCAATTACATAGGTTTACCGTAAATTTTACCCTCTAGCTACCGAAAAGATCATCTTTTTACTACTATGCACGCCTTATTTATCACTAATGACTGCAACATTGATGGAAAAACACTCATTAAAAGAAGACTGGATAGCGATTCTCACGGGTACCTTTTTAGTAGCTCAAGGCGTTTTCTTTCTCCAATCCGCTAACCTTCTAACGGGAGGCACGACTGGATTGGCTCTGCTTATTAGCCAATTTACACCTTTTACCTTTGGTGTGCTGTACTTTTTAGCAAACAGTCCTTTTTACTTACTAGCATGGAAACGCTTCGGCCGTCATTTCGCCATTAATAGTGCCATTTCTGGCGCGTTGGTTTCTATCTTTGCCGATCATCTTTATTTGCTAATCTCGCTCGAATCGGTAAATGAAGTTTATTGCGCCGTCGCAGGCGGGCTTTTAATGGGGCTCGGTATGCTGATCCTATTCCGACATCGCTCCAGCTTGGGTGGCTTTAACGTGCTGTGTTTGTTTATCCAAGACAAATTTGGCATTTCAGTTGGCAAAAGCCAAATGGCAATCGATGCATGTATCCTGTTTGCTTCATTCTTCTTTGTCACACCAGAAGTGATTGGCCTTTCAATTTTGGGGGCGTTTGCACTCAATCTCGTGTTAGCGATGAACCACAAACCGCACCGCTATTCCGTGACCTACGGTTCATAAATTTTTGATAATGATTGAAGCGCGATTTATAAGATTTCGCGCTCCAATCGCTATATAATACTTCGCGATTTCCAAATAGATCGGTACGGTATGCGCGACTTTCTGCAACAAGCTAAACAGACTCACAGTTATATTGCGATTGGAGAGCTGATCTATAACCCGAAGACACAGACCCTTCATCAAGATGTTATCGCGATTGATCTTGAACCTCGCACCATTGAATTATTAGAACTGCTGTTAACAAGCGTTGGCCACCCACTCTCTGCTGACACCATTATTGAAACCATTTGGCAGAGCAAGTTCATCTCTAAGAATGTGCTCACGAACCGCATTAGCACCTTACGTGCCCTGCTACAGCAGTACTTACCCGAATACGATGCCGCTAAGCTTTTAGTCACTTACCCCCGCAAAGGCTACTTTCTTAACCCTGCCAATATTCGTTTAGTGCCACCAGCGAAAAACCATCGGCGCGTTATCTCAACCCAGGTGGCGAGTAATAAGAACTTCAAGCTGATTTTCGCTTACAGCTTATGTGCCATACTTGCGGTATGTAGCATGACGCTCGCAAGCTTGTTATGGCAACGCCAAGAAATCTCAACACAACAAACGCGTCATCAACTACTGATTCCCAAAGTCGAGCTACTACTCAACCGTGTCGATTCAATTGGCTCTCAGGCGCGAAAATACCGCATACTGGTCAAAGCCATCTTGCTGCAACAACAGGTCGAATATCCATACACCGACATCGCCAACCAAGATGCTCCCAGTTACTTTCTTGATCCTATCGGTCATACGCCATATTTCCCTGGCGCACGAAACATGCAGACCAGCGACTACGAGCTCAATATCGAGTTAAAAGACGGCGCAGAGCAAGGCATCTTGAAAGCGCAGATGAACCTTATTTATCCTGCGACGGGCAAGCTGGCGTTTCGCAATGAGTACACACTGCGTTTATCTGACCTACAATCGGATATTTTCCAAATGCACTCGGATGTCGCGCAATACTTCAATCTGCCTGCACCTTCGGCAAGTACGTGGCAGCTTTCGGATCTTCACAAAAAAATGTTATTCGAGAATGCCTTTTCTAGCCAACCTCTCCGACAATCTGATGAGTTTGCGGCTATAACAACGGCAAGACATCTCGCCTTATACGAGCACGAACATCAAAAGCTGGAAGCGTATTTAACTCAAGTACAATCGTCGTTTGATGTTTTGCCAGATGAGCTGAGCCTCTGGTTAGGTCTATTGCATTTCAAATTAGGTAACTTAGACAGGGCAAAAGCTCTGTTAACGACACCAGATGGCGACTCACGTATCCAAAACGCACTGATTTATACCTTTGTGTCTCACATTGCTTATAAGCAGAACAAACTTGAACAGTTCCGTCTCAACTACATGGAATCACTGGTGGCGCTGCTGCGCGTTTTACCTTCCGAAACCTTGTTTGAGCGTCTTTCTCAATCTGAATCAAAAGAGACTTGCCTCCAACCGTGGAAAACGTTGCGTGTTAGTGTGACCGATCAAGAAATCATAAGCCGATGGAAAGCGCTCATTAACGAGTATTGCACTAACGTAGCCAACGAAATAACCCCAAATAAAACAAAGACCTAAATATAAAATTAAGCTTTCATTAACCCCTGTTATCTTTTGTTTTTTGCCCTTTTTCTCTCACTGAACTTAGCATGCTCGCATTCAAGCAACGGCCCAACATGAAGCGGCCTTATCAATCAGGAATGTAAACCATGCTAAACAAAATGACGCTTATCGCAACAGCAACTCTGGCTCTTTACGGCTGTGGCGGAGGTTCGTCTTCTGGCAGTGCGAATCCAAACAAAGTGCCTCAAGAAAGTTTCGACGTCTCGATTCACAACTCAATCTTCGCTCCCACGCCAAGCACACAGCTAAACTACGCATTTAGCTTGGATGGCCAACCAGAAGGCGACATGAAACTGAGCTTCCAAGCGATGGGTCGCGAGCAAATATTGGCAGCATTGGCACAAATCCCAAACAGCGAGGCAATGGTCCAGTTGGTTAATGACTTGGTGAACTACGGCGCCGAACAGTTCTACTATTCAGACGAGCAGTACAACGACGACGAAGAGAGCAATACGCTTTACTTTGCAGGATCAGATGGTGCACTCCATGAAATCACTGACGCTTATTTCATTGGTCATCAGTTTATTGCCATGCTTATGCACAGCGGTCCGATTTTCCGCCTAAACGGTGACGACGTAAAAGAGAAAAGCCCGAATATTGACATCGGTGAAGAAACTATGTCTCTGCAAACCACTCTTACAGGCTACGCAGTTCACAACCTTCTAGACCGTTTTGAAGAGCATGAGTGGGTACAAAACCTTCCTATGACAGCATCTTGCCAAGTGGTTTGGCAACAGCAAATCCGAGAGACTGGCGTGCGTAAAGCGTTCTCGATCTCAGGCAAGAAAATTGAAGCGGCATACCTGATGGAAGAGAACATCTACAACCTAAACTGTGATGACATGGACTCAATGGAGTTCGCCACTTCGGCAGAACGTTGGTTTAATCCGAGCTTAGGTCTGATTGAACAAATTGAACTGCTAAAAGTACAACAAGTAAAAATCAACGAAGAGAAAGTGCAGCTAACAGCGATTGAAACAAAATAAGCTAGGATATCTCAATAAAAGAAGGCTTTGGGGAGCACACCAAAGCCTTCATCTCGAACATCAATCTTAGGGGTGATGACACCCGAGTTTATTCTTCTATCAATAAAATACGAGTTTCGTAAGGTCGTAACACTTGATGGTTTGACGCGACTGCGCTCGCTGAGTTTTGATAGTTAGATAGCAAGTTTTTCGCCTTACTCATATCAAAACGTTCTGGCAGAACGCATTCCACCTCTTCAGCGTAGTAGTTATTGATACACAGAAGCGTTTGCTTATCGTTCTGACGAGCGTAAGCGAAAATACGTTTGTGCTCTGGCAGCAGGTCCTCGTAACGGCCATCGGTGATGACTGGAACCTGTTTACGCAGTTCAATCAGACGCTTGTAAAAGTAGAACACCGAGTTCAAATCGGCAACCGCAGCTTCAGCATTGATTTCAGAGTAATTCTGCGCCACTTCAAGCCACGGCGTGCCCTCAGTAAAGCCCGCGTGTTTTGCACTGTTCCATTGCATTGGTGTACGTGAGTTATCACGCGACTTCTGTGCCAAGATCGCCATCATATAGTCATGAGATACACCATCACGGTTGACCATGATGTCGTACATGTTAGTACTTTCAACATCACGATATTGGCTGATTTCGGTATAACCCGGGTTGGTCATGCCGATCTCTTCCCCCTGGTAAACATAAGGTGTGCCTTGCATCATGTGCACTGATGCAGCAAGCATCTTGGCAGATTCAACACGGTATTGCTCGTCGTTACCTAATCGGCTCACAACGCGTGGCTGGTCGTGGTTACACCAGAACAGCGCCCCCCACCCTTTGCCATTTAAGCCCGTTTGCCAATGATTGAAGATCTGTTTTAACTGAATGAAATCAAACGGCGCTTTGGTCCATTTTTCACCATTTGGATAATCGACTTTCAGATGATGGAAGTTGAACACCATGGATAGCTCTTTGCCGTCTAGCGAAGAATATTGCTGGCAGTGCTCTAGTGTGGTGGAAGACATTTCACCCACCGTCACGCTGCCGTATTTTTGAAACACAGATTCGCTAATCTCTTGAAGGTATTCGTGCACGCGTGGGCCGTCGGTGTAGAAGCGGCGACCATCACCAATATCATCACTTGGAAAATCTTGCTGCTTGGAAATCAGGTTGATAACGTCGAGACGGAAACCATCCACTCCTTTTTCTGCCCAGAAGCTGATGACTTCTTTCACTTCTTCACGCACTACTGGGTTTTCCCAGTTTAAGTCCGCTTGCTCTTTAGCAAAAAGGTGCAAATAGTACTGGCCTGTTTTTTCATCCAGCGCCCAAGCGTTGCCACCAAACTTTGATTGCCAGTTGTTTGGTTCAGCACCATCTACCGGATCTTTCCAGATGTAGTAATCACGGTATGGGCTGTTTTTATCACCCAGTGCGGATTGGAACCACTTGTGTTCTGTCGACGTGTGGTTCACTACAATGTCCATGATGATACGAATGCCCAACTGATGCGCTTCTGCTAGCAAAGTATCGAAATCTTCCATAGTGCCGAACTGTGGATTGATCGAGTAGTAATCGGAGATGTCATAACCGTTGTCGATCATTGGCGATTGGTAAACCGGCGTCAGCCAAATCGCATCCACACCAAGATGCTTAAGATAATCCAGCTTAGAAATGATCCCTTTGATGTCGCCCGTGCCTTTACTGCCACTGTCACAAAAACTTTTTGGGTAAATTTGATAGATGGTTGCGGTTTTCCACCAGCTCTCATCATGCTTGGTCATAGCCATTTCTAACACTCACTTACCAGTAATCGGAAACTTAAAATTTGAAAAGAAAAATAGGAGGAGGCAGCCAAGTCACTGCCTCAAATAGAATTACGCGTTTGCAGGCTCAAGCTCACCTTTGGCTTGTGCACGCTTATAAAGAATTAACGTTAATGCAGCAGGTACCAGCATTGCGACTAACATAGCCAAAGCAAAAATGCCCCAGAACTGCGGTTGGATAGACAAGATGCCCGGCAAACCGCCCACACCGATACCGTTCGCCATTACGCCCGCACTACCACAAATAGCAGCAGCACACGCACTACCGATCATCGCGCTCAGCATTGGGAACTTGTATTTCAAGTTGATGCCGTACATCGCCGGTTCAGTCACGCCAAGGTAAGCAGAGATAGCCGCAGGCACTGAGATATCACGCTCGCCGTGTTTTTTACTGATGATAATGATGCCGACGACCGCAGACGCTTGAGCAATGTTTGAAAGTGCAATCAGAGGCCAAATTGGCGTACCGCCTAGCTCTTGCATCAGTTGAAGGTCTACCGCGTTGGTAGTGTGGTGAATACCAGTAATGACCAATGGCGCGTATAGGAAGCCGAAGATGGTTGAGCCAATCATTGCGAAGTCACCCGTCATGGCTGCTTTTGCTGCGAAAGCAACGCCGTCACCCAACATACGGCCGAATGGACCAATAATAGAGTGCGCAAGAATCACAGACACGATGATAGAGACAAACGGCACAACCACTAGGTAAAGGTAAGACGGAATGATGCGTTTTAAGTTGGTTTCAATAAACGCCAGTGCCATACCAGCGAGCATTGCCGGAATCACTTGCGCTTGGTAGCCCACTTTCTCGATGGCGAATAAGCCAAAGTCCCACACTTCGGGTACTTGCTTACCAATCAGGTAGGCGTTCATCAACTGCGGAGAAACCAATGTCACACCAAGCGTGATACCCAGAATCGGAGTACCGCCGAGCTTTTTCACTGTCGACCAACACACGCCAACCGGTAGGAAGAAGAAGATCGCCTCACCAATCAGCCATAAGAAAGAGTGTACCGTTGCCCAAAACTGGCTGATTTCCGTTAGCGTTTGACCATCAAACATCTTGATGTCGCCAATCACGTTACGGAAACCAAGGATCAGACCACCGGTGATGATCGCTGGTAGCAGTGGTACAAAGATTTCTGCAAGGTGGGAAATACCACGCTCAACGATATTCATGTTTTGACGAGCAGCGTTCTTCGCTTCGTCTTTGCTGGCTTCACTTTTACCCGTCAGTCCGATCAGTACCTTGTAAACTTCATCCACTTCAGTACCGATAACCACTTGGAACTGGCCTGCGTTGGTAAAACAGCCCTTCACCATCGGTAATGCTTCTAACTGTTTCGTATCTGCTTTGTCCGTATCATTTAGAACAAAACGCAAGCGAGTTAAACAGTGACTTACACTGGCAATATTGTCCGGCCCCCCGACCAGCTCAATAAGACGCTCCACGTCTTTACGCGCAATCTTACTCATAACTTTGTCCACCCTGTATTGGATACATTCGATTCATCATTTTGTTTTTATAAATGGGAACATTCCCATTTCTTGATTTTAATATTGCCATCCGAAGGCAAAAAACAAAATGGGAACAGTCCCATTAATTGAGAGTGATCACAGTATAATTTTAGAGCAGATCGTTTTAGTGTGGGTCAATAAACGATAGGCTGTTGAGTAAAGTGAACCACTTCCTCATCGCCATTTAATTGATTGATCAGCATGTTAGCGGACTTCTCACCTGCAAGGGTATAACCTGGGTCGACACTAAATACTTTAGGGAAAAGGAAAGAGAGCAATTCATTACCTCCAACACCTGTCACAACCACGTCTTCACGTCCTAACTCTTGAAGACGCTTAATCACGCCCAACGCGATGGTGTCACTGGCGCACACGATGGCCTGAGTGTCAGATTGAAGGACTTTGTCTACCAACTGATAAGCACTTTCATGGCTCAACTTACCCGTCTGGAAACAAGGTGTAATTTGTTTGCGTTGACACCAAGCTTTATAAGCATTTAGACGAGCTAAGCCAGTGGTTTTGTCTTCAGGGTCAACACCAATATAAGCAATGCGAGATAAAGATTGCTGCTCAAGATGAGACAAAGCCATGTCTATCACACCTTGGTTGTCGTAGTTGATCGAAGAAACCATTTGCGTGTCCATCGCGATCACGACGATACGATTCCCCCACTCCGCCAATGCTCGCTCATCACATCCAGTAAAGCCAAACACGATCACCCCATCGACGTTGCGACGTTTAAGCACATCCAAATGTTCATTGGTTTTATCGCGATCGAATTGGCTCTCCATGATCACCGCATCATAACCAGCGGAATACAAAGCATTGAGCATTGTACCAACGGCGCGATTTTCTGATGGTGAATCTAAACGGGAGATGATAACCCCAATAACTTTTTGGCGGCCGCCACGCATTGATTGCGCAGATTTGGACGGCACATAACCAGATTCACGAATGATTTGCTCAACCTTCTCTCGCGTTTGGGGTTTCACTTTTGGATCGTTAGTAAGCACACGGCTTACTGTCGATTTGCCCACGCCTGCCAATTTTGCGATATCAAGAATGGTGAGTTTTTTGCTCATAAGTGTTCAGACTAAAAGAAGGAATCAAACAAAAGGGAAGCAGTGGCTTCCCTTATCTCAGTCAGTAATGAAGATTACTTGTTTAAGTACGCAGGCACATCTGCAATGCTATCTAATACTACCGTTGCAATGGCTTCGCCCTGTTCCGTTACTGGCTTACCAGTGCGAACCAAAATCTTAGTGCCAACGCCTGCCGCTTCTGCTGCCATCATGTCTTCAGCTTTATCGCCGATCATCACAGATTTCTCCATGTCGATCTTCAAGAAGTCACGCGCAGAAATGAACATGCCTGGTTTTGGCTTACGGCACTCACAATCTTGCTTGTACTCGCCAATGCCATGTTCTGGATGATGTGGACAGTAATAGATACCATCGAACTCAACACCATTATCAGCAAAGTTCCAATCCATCCATTGAGTCAGAGACAAGAAACGGTCTTCACTGAATTTACCGCGTGCGATGCCCGATTGATTCGTCACTAACACTAGAAGGTAGCCTTTATCTTTTAGCGCTTTCGTCGCTTCAAATACACCATCAATGTACTCAAAATCATGTTCGTCATGAACGTAGCCGTGGTCAACGTTTATCACGCCATCACGATCGATAAAAACAGCAGGTTTTGCCAAAACGTATTTCTCTATTAACTCGGTTTAATCAGATTATTACATACCTTATAAACTTCAACACTATCTAATTCATTCTAGGCCTCGACAAAACAGTTGATTTGTTGGGCAAGAATCGGTAAATCTGAGGGTGCCCCGCCGTCTACCTCCTGCTTGTTATCTATACATCTTCGCTTCAAAACAGAACATCCATACATTTAGACGTCTAGACGTAAAAATATCTATTGACTTCATTCTGCTTAACCCATAGCATCAACTGAAAATTGAGATAAAGCTCAACATTAAGTTCTGTCAAAGGCCGTTTTTGACAGCGAAGTTCCCCGTATCTTTGGGCAGGTTGAAACATGATAGAAATAAAAAACGTCAATAAAGTGTTCTACCAAGGCAGTAAGGAGATCCTTGCCCTGAAAGACATTAACCTACACATCGACAAAGGCACCATCTTTGGTGTTATCGGTTCATCAGGTGCTGGTAAAAGTACGCTGATCCGCTGTGTCAACATGCTAGAAGCACCGACTTCTGGTTCCATCATCGTTGATGGTGTAGATCTAACCAAACTCAATAAAAAACAACTAGTCGAAACACGCCGTAACATTGGCATGATCTTCCAGCACTTTAACCTGCTTTCGTCTCGTACTGTGTTTGATAATGTAGCACTGCCACTAGAACTGGCAGGTAAAGACAAATCGCAAATCACAACAAAAGTAACTGAGTTGCTAAAGCTTGTAGGCTTAGCCGACAAACACGAGAGCTACCCATCTAACTTAAGTGGCGGCCAAAAACAGCGTGTGGCAATTGCTCGTGCATTGGCATCCGATCCTAGCGTGCTGCTTTGTGATGAGGCCACTAGCGCACTAGATCCGGCAACAACTCAATCTATCCTTGAGTTATTGAAAGAGATCAACCGCAAACTCAACATCACGATTTTACTTATCACTCACGAAATGGAAGTCGTAAAAAGCATCTGTCACGAAGTAGCAATCATCGGTGGTGGTGAGCTGGTGGAAAAAGGCACCGTTGGCGATATTTTTGCGCACCCTAAGACAGAGCTGGCGCACCAATTCATTCGCTCAACGCTGGATCTTTCCATTCCTGAAGATTACCAAGCACGTCTGCAAGCAGAGCGTGTTGATGGCAGCTACCCGTTGGTTCGCTTAGAGTTTACTGGCGCAACCGTCGATGCACCGTTAATGTCGCAAATTTCTCGTAAATACAATATTGATGTGAGTATTTTGAGTTCCGACCTTGATTACGCTGGTGGCGTGAAATTCGGCATGATGGTCGCAGAGCTATTTGGTAACGAAGAAGATGACAACGCAGCTCTTGAATACCTGCGTAAGCACAACGTAAAAGTAGAGGTACTTGGTTATGTCCTTTAATACGATTTCTGAATGGCTGAGTTTAAACAGCAAACTACTTTTAGGTGCAACGTGGGAAACGCTTTACATGGTTGCGGTTGCCGGATTAGTCGGCTTTGCTGTGGGTATTCCATTAGGCGTAATCCTCCATATTACTAAAAAAGGCGGCCTACTTGAAAACACCAAACTAAATAGCGGCTTAGGCGCTATCGTTAACATTGGTCGCTCAGTGCCATTCCTCGTACTGATGGTTGCGATTATTCCAGTGACAAAAATGCTAGTTGGAACCTTTATCGGCACAACCGCAGCAATCGTCCCACTGACTATTGGCGCCATTCCTTTTGTCGCTCGTCTTATTGAAGGTGCTTTATTAGAAGTACCGACAGGCTTGGTGGAAGCAGCGCAGTCAATGGGGGCGACTCCAACACAGATCATCACAAAAGTTCTACTACCTGAAGCAATGCCGACTATTGTTAACTCAGTAACGATTACCTTGGTCACTCTCGTTAGCTACTCAGCTATGGCGGGTACGGTAGGCGGCGGCGGCCTAGGTGACGTAGCCATTCGTTACGGTTTCCACCGCTACGATGTAACTATCATGGCCGTGACTGTCGTGATGTTGATTGTTCTAGTACAGATTATTCAGTCTATCGGTGACGCAGTGGTGCGCCGTGTAGACCACAGATAAGTATCAAAAATACAAATTATAAGGAGATAAAGATGAAATTTAGCCTTAAAGGTCTTTTGACTGTAGCAACGGCCGCCTCTGCTCTTGCTCTAGCGGGTTGCGGCGACAAAGAAGTAGACGTAAACAAAGTAAAAGTTGGCGTTATTGCTGGTGCTGAAGCACAAGTAGCCGAAGTTGCCGCTAAAGTAGCAAAAGAGAAATACAACCTAGACGTTGAGCTAGTAACATTTACCGATTACGTAACACCAAACGCCGCTCTGGATGATGGTTCAGTAGACGCGAATGCGTTCCAGCACAAACCATACCTAGACCAACAAGTGAAAGACCGCGGCTACAAACTGGCTATCGCGGGTAACTCATTCGTTTACCCTATTGCTGGTTACTCAAAGCAAGTAAAATCAATTGATGAAATTCAAGATGGCGCACGCATCGCAGTACCAAACGACCCAACTAACCTAGGTCGCTCACTACTGCTTCTTGAGCAACAAGGTTTGATTACGCTACGTGATGGCGTTGGTCTACTCGCTACAGTACGTGACATCGTAGGCAACCCTAAAAATATCGAAATCATTGAACTAGAAGCTCCACAGCTTCCGCGTTCATTGGATGACGTAACGCTATCTATCATCAACACCACTTACGCAAGCTCTATCGACCTATCGCCAGAGCGTGACGGCGTGTTCGTTGAAGATAAAGACTCACCATACGTAAACCTAATTGTCGCTCGCGAAGAAAATGTTAATGCGCAAAACGTACAAAACTTCGTAAAAGCTTACCAAACGGAAGAAGTTTACGAAGCGGCAAAAGAACTGTTCAAAGGCGGTGTTGTGAAAGGTTGGTAATCCCACTTTTCAAAACATGACTGAAAACAACGTTCTAAACATAAACGTTCTAAACACAAAAGGGCTGATGTGAAAACATCAGCCCTTTCTATTTGTCTATCTACCCATTTAAGTAGCTTCAATTCGCTACTTAAGATGGTCCCAAGAGATATTCGACACGATTCGGCAGTCATCACACTTAAAATGAAATATGTCATGTAGTGGCTCATCGAGTAGCCACTCGCCATCGCATTTTGGACACTTGCGCGCTTTCTCGCTCTCCAGCGACTGACCACCGACACGATACTGGTAATAGTACGTAGGGATCTTCGTGATGTATTCGATACGGCCACGTAAGTCCCAACCTCGGCGAAACAGCACACTATCCACATCGCAAATTTCGTGGAGCGCCGCATGTTCCGCTCGGCAGCCCCCTGCCATTTGGATTTCATCACACGCTTGCCACTCAGTCTGCCACTTAATGACGGCTTTATGGTCTCCATTAAGTGTTGGCTCATTACGATACAAAGGAATTGGCAACAGGGTTTCACCACTTCGCAAAGGCGAACACGTATGAACATAAGTCGTGTACAACACTTGCCAGCTAGGTGTCTCTTCTTCGGCTGCTTGTTCTGAATTCAAATCACGCCCCAGCATACGCATTTTCGGAGCAAGCAAAGACGCATCCGACAAACGGTTCATGCACACTTTGACGAAATCTGAGTGATAACGTGGATGCAAGCTGTCTTGTTCTGGGCAAACAACACGAACGAAAAATTCACCTTCTCCCATCACTATCGGAAATTCACGACCCAATACTTGGCCGTTGTAACGCAGAGCATCCATCAAGCCATTAATGGCTTTGTCTACCGCGCTGACGGTGGTGTTATCAAAACACTCAAACTGCAACTCAACAACATACATACTTAGACGGCAGCCTCTAACTTATTCAAGAACTCAACCAATGAATCTGCCAATACATCACGTTTAGAGGTGCCCAAACGCTCTAGAATCACATTGCCAGTGAGGTTACAAATAGAAATCACATCCATTTCCTCATCTGTCGCTGCGATAAATACTGTTGGTTTAAGTTTCAAGCGGCGCTGCGTCACCAAATGACCAAGAATATTTTCTTGTAGGCGCACGAAATCGTCATCGCTCCACACTTGCAGCAGCGTCAACGAATTACCTTGCCAAGTTGCCTCCATATCAGAGCAGTATTGAGAACCATAAAAGGCTTTAACATCATCTTGCAGTGACAACTCAATCGCATTTTCCACATTGGTGAAATCGGCCATTTCATCACGTGCGACCGCTTTCCAAAGCACCTTTCCATCACGCTTCTCTTCGACACAAGGAGAAACAAGCTCTGCAAGCTCTTCACTGCTTGGCAACTCATTGTGCTTAGCTTGCCAAGCTTGTTGGTAGCGCAGGCTGAACTCTTGTAGCGCCTGAGTAACGTTTTGGGTCATGAAGGTCTCCTCATTCCTTATTTATCAGATAGCCGTACTTGCCGGATGGCAATTGACCAGCGGATTCAGTAAAATTCTCGCCATTCTAATCGAAAACGACCACAAAGTATGAGCAAATATTCTGACGCTAAAGAGCTTGCTGGCCTAACACTAGGTAAAACGACCGAGTATGCGAACCAGTATGACCCAAGCTTGCTGCAACCAGTCCCTCGCAGCCTGAACCGAGATGACCTTCAGTTAGGCGATACTCTGCCTTTCATGGGGCACGACATTTGGACGCTGTATGAACTGTCTTGGTTAAATAGTAAAGGTTTACCACAAGTGGCCGTTGGCGAAGTATACATTCCAGCCACCAGCGCAAACTTGATTGAATCGAAGTCTTTCAAACTGTACTTAAACAGCTATAACCAAACCCGCTTTGCAAGCTGGGAAGAAGTGACTGAGCGTTTAACACAAGACCTGTCTGAATGCTCAGGTGAAAAGGTGCTGGTTGAGGTGAATCCAGTGACCCACTATACCAATCAACCTATCGTGACAATGGACGGTGAATGTATTGATGACCAAGACATTCACATCACCAGTTACGATTTTGATGCCGATTTGCTTGAAGGTGCAGCAGGTGAAGTACAAGTAGAAGAGGTGCTACATAGCCACCTATTGAAATCAAACTGTTTGATCACTAACCAACCTGACTGGGGCAGTGTAGAAATTCGCTACCAAGGCGCAAAAATAGATCGTGAGAAGCTGTTACGTTACTTAGTGTCTTTCCGCGAGCACAATGAGTTCCACGAGCAGTGTGTAGAGCGTATTTTTACGGATCTAATGAAATACTGCCAACCTAGCAAACTGACCGTATTTGCCCGCTATACGCGCCGTGGAGGCTTGGATATCAACCCTTACCGCTCAACGGAACAAGATAAGCCAGCTCACAATCACCGTATGGCTCGTCAGTAAGCGCATAGGCAACAGAAATAAGTTCGGCAATCTAAAGGGTTGCCGGACGTTTTTATTGTCCAGGCATGTTACTATATCAAATGGCTTCAACCCGCATTTAAACGGCTAATTGAGGCTTTTCGCCGTTATCGCCATATCTAAAAACAGTTCGAGGGAACGAAAGGATGTTTTGGGACAGTTCGCGTCTATTCAAGTTGATTGGCTTTCTTTGCTTGCTGTTTGTACAGCCACTTCATGCTACCATTTTATCGTCCGCGTTACTCAACGAAGCACAACAATTGGCGGAAATAGAGCCATCACAAGCAAAACAAGCGGCAACCAACTATTTGTCACAGCGTGAACTAACAGAACGCAAAGAAAGTGACAGCCCTTCAGCCATGTCTCGCGACGAAACAGATCGTAGCGTTCGCACACCAAGCAGCACCATCGAAGCGCACAAGATTATCGCTCAGGCAGATTACGCCATGGGTAATGTTCGTTCGGCTATCGAGCACCTAAATAAAGCGGAACGCTTAGCGCAAGAATATCAATTGCCGTACATGGACTTAGATCTCCAGCTGATGCGCAACCAAATGATTTGGATGTACGACGAAAACTACTCAAAAGCGGAAGACACGCTTAACCAAATTGAACAACAGCTCGATGAAGCCGATGCCGTATTACAACGCACCGACAGCGTTCGCTACCGACTAGTGATGCAAAGAGCACTCCTCGCTTCACATAGTGGCGATATCATTAAAGCGGAAAACTTGTACTCTGAAGCAAAGACCATGCTTGACGATAGCCGCTCTGAGTTAGCCTTGATCGACTACTACACTGCCGTCGGCGAGTTTTACCTCAATAGCAAGAAGTACAATTTGGCTTTGTCAGAACTGCTATACGGTTATTGGCAATCTATTGAAAGTAACAGTGGTGCAAGATTAGCAAAAGTGAATCGCCTTTTGGCTAGGCTCTTCCAGGAGCGACGAGTGTACGACAAAGCGATCGAATACTTATCTCAAGCCGCAGATTTTTATGACTCTTACCCTAGCTCTCCGATCCTAGCGGACGTCCTAGAGCAAATGGGCGACATCTACTTTTATCAGGGTAAGTTTAACCTTGCATTAGTGCATTACTTCAACGTGCTTGACCATGAAAGTACCAGTAAGAACATCAATAGAATCATTAAAATTCGCTTAAGCTTGGCGGCTACCTACCTACAACTCTATAACTACGCGCTAGCAGAGCAGTACTTAGACCGCTCTAAAGAGCTTTTAGAATACACCAATATTCCTAAGCTTGAAGCAAAGGCTGCCCTGCTTCAGTCAGGTCTGGCTTATCATCAAAATGACAGTAAAGACGTCATTACTAATGCAAAGCTGGCGTTAGCGCTTGCTGAAAAGTCACCTAAAAATAACAACTTCATTAAGCAGCAGTCATACCGTTTACTTGGGTTGGGTTACGAGCAGGCAGGCGAATACAAACTTTCTCTGCAAGCTTATAAAAAATACACCAACCTCGTTCGTCTAGAACAAAAGCAGCTTAACCAAATCAGTGAAGATGCGTTCCGTCAGCAAAAAGAATTTGCCGAACAAACCATCCATTACATCGGTCAATCAGAACGCTTAGAGCAAGTGGAAAGAGAGCATCGTAAATTCCAGAAAATCTCATTTGCATTGTTTATTACTGTATTGGTCATGTTTTTGTTCATTATGCGCCGCGGTGTCATTATGCAGCGCCAAGCAAGTGAAATCGAAAAACTGCGTAACGACCTCTTCACCCACTCTCGCTCTCGTTTACGTAACTTGCGTATGCTGAATGTTAAGCTTTCTCGCTCATTGAAAAAGTCGAGCGAAACTTTCGAGCAATGGCAAATGGGTGAATTGATCCACGAACCACTTAATGATCGCCTACGCTTTGTTATGATCGATTTGCCATTCTTACGAAGCATGTACGTCCATAACGGCTATAAGGCAGGTCTAGAACTAGAACGGGCATTTGGCGACTTCCTTGCGGAAAAAATAGAAAAACCGTCGCGTCTTTACCATTTCTCAGATGCGAACTTACTCTACATAGAACCGAACGCTGACCGTGATGCTTCTGCCGAAGTCATGTTCGAAAAATTCCAGACTTGGGTGGATGAGTTCGCACAGCAGCACAACGTCAATCGTATTATTCGTATGGGCATCAGCGATTATCCGTTCTTACCCCGAGCCTACACTGCAATTAACGATGAGGAATTACTCGATCTGTTATTGCTTGCTACTCACATCGCACGAGAAGTCAGCTTGAAGGATAAGCAAAGCCACTGGGTGTTCTTAAAAGCCATCGATAATGCGCCTGCTGCTAGCTTTGCAACAGGTAACATAAGAACTGCCTGTCAACATGCCATTAGCCAAGGCCTGATCAAGATCCATTCGTCCTACAAGAATGAGGACGACATCAAGAAAATATTAAAAAATGGATAATTAAACGCCTGTTGAACGTAATAACTAATGACGCTATAAAGTTTTTTGTTATTATCAGATAATTGTCAGTAGTACATGGACTTAACCGTAGTCACTTCATGGGAATCTTGGAATCCGATATTCAGTCGCAGCTGCATCAGCTGAGTTGTCAACTTGACCAACTCAGACTGACTCATCGTGATACTTCACTCAAATTCAAACGTGAACAACAAGTTCTTAAACGCGTTGTGGCATCATTGTCTTCAGCTTGCCAGGGTTCGAATACTCAGGTATCCAACTACCTATTTGAAATCCAACAAGAGCTGCAACATCAAAAAGATATCAGCACTCTTATCCCGCGTTTAGCGGTATTAGAGAGGATGCTCAAACAGCAGTCGAAGACGATGGATAAACAGAACGGTTACCTTGACGAACAAATCAAGCACAGTGGTGAAACACTGCAACGTGTCACTGGCTTACCTGCGCAGTTAAAACGTGAACTACGGAACCTGATGAGTTTCTCTGAAGTTCACGCCAGCAATAAAGCTGATCAAGCCACTAAGCTACTGAGTATTTACGAACGCGCTCTGAAAATCATCACGTCTAATTCACGTCTACATCTTAGTGAATTTGAAAACAATCCCGACAGATCTCAGCTTGAGTGCTTAGCCAGCGACCTCCAACATACTATTACAGAGCTGGATTTCGAAGGAGAATCAGGCGATAGATTGCTGGATATTCGCGCTAAGTTGCTCCTTGGCGTGAGTGCCGAGTCTCTCATTGAGCTTACGCTCTCAACGCTGAAATTGGTTGTCGAAGCAACAAAGTTCGAGCGCGAGGCGTCTAGCCAATTCCTTGATCAGCTGAACACTTCTCTCGCAAGTAACCTAAAAACCGTTCATCAGAACGTCGACCAGCATCATACCTACTTTGAACACCGCCAAGAGCTCAACACAGAAATGAACAGCTTGGTTGAATTAAGCCAAAAGTCACTTAATCAAGCTCAAGATATCGCGGTTGTGAAAAAAGAAATCACGCCTCTTCTCGAAAAAATGGCGTCGCTGACAGAGCGACTGAAAATGACGGAAGAGCGAGAGCAAGCGCTGCAAGAACGGTTGAGTTACAGTAAGAACCAACTCGAAGCGGTATTTGAAACTACGCAAGATTATCGTCGACGCTTAGATGACCAAGCTCAGCGTATGTTGCTCGACCCGCTGACTAAAGTTTATAACCGCACTGCATTTAACGATCGACTAGAGCTAGAGTATCGCCGTTGGATTCGCTCTCAGCAAAACCTTCGTGTTGTGCTATTTGATGTAGACAACTTCAAAGCGGTGAATGATAGCTATGGTTATACGGCTGGCGATAAAGCGCTGAAGATCATCGCTCGTACTATTAACAAGCGCGTATCAGAAACGGAAACAGTAGCTCGCTTTGGTGGCGAGGAGTTTATTCTACTCGTCCCGGAACAATCTGAAGAATACACACTGGATCTGATTAAGCATATCCAGCGTGATATTAGCCAATTACCCTTTAAGTTCCGTGAGCAAAATATCATGATTACCTTAGCTGCTGTATCGACGTCTTTCAAAGAGTCCGATACGCCAGAGTATGTGCTCGATCGTCTTGGCAAGATGCTTGCGGACGCTAAAAAACGTGGAACAAACCAGCTTAACTGGAGCTAAGATTCGTACAAAAAGCGAGCAAACAAACCAAATTTGGTGCAATCTACGCTTTATAACCACCCATTTTCAACGAGTTATCACATTTCTTCCCTTTTAGTCTGCTAAGCTGTAAAAACCCAAGTCACTTCAAGATGATGTATTTATAAAAGGCAAATGTATCATCTTGAGGTTGCTTGGGAGTTGATAACCATAAAACCAAATCGGCCAACTACCTTTCATCAAACCATACGTATAACACCAAAAAGGTAAGTTGGTACTTTCCCTCAAATTAATGCAACACAAGGAGGCGTTATGATTACCCATATAAGCCCCGCTGGTAGCATGGACTTGCTATCTCAACTAGAAGTAGAGCGCTTAAAGAACACAGCCTCGAGTGAACTTTATCAGCTGTACCGTAATTGCACATTAGCGGTGTTGAACTCCGGTAGCCATACCGATAACTCGAAAGAACTGCTCGATAAATACCAATCGTTTGATGTCAACGTCGTGCGTCGTGAGCGTGGTATTAAGCTTGAACTGACTAATCCGCCAGAGCACGCTTTTGTTGACGGCGAAATAATTAAAGGTATCCAAGAGCATCTGTTCTCCGTATTGCGTGATATCGTTTACGTAAACATGCATTTGGCAGACGCCCAGCGGCTCAACCTTACTAACCCAATTCACATTACGAACCTCGTGTTCGGCATTCTTCGTAATGCCAGAGCATTAACTCCAGGTATCGCACCGAATCTTGTCGTATGTTGGGGTGGTCACTCTATCAATGGAGTGGAGTATCAGTACACACGTGAAGTGGGTAACGAACTGGGCCTGCGTGAACTTAACATCTGTACAGGTTGCGGCCCTGGCGCAATGGAAGGGCCGATGAAAGGTGCAGCGATTGGGCACGCAAAGCAACGTTATACTCAGCAACGTTATCTTGGTTTAACCGAGCCCTCGATTATTGCGGCCGAGCCACCAAACCCAATAGTAAATGAACTGGTCATCATGCCCGACATCGAAAAGCGCTTGGAAGCCTTCGTCCGTATGGCTCATGGTATCGTTATTTTCCCAGGTGGCCCGGGCACAGCGGAAGAGCTACTGTACATTCTTGGCATCATGATGCACCCGGATAACGCCGATCAGCCAATGCCTATCGTATTAACAGGACCAAAAGAGAGTGAAGAGTACTTCCGCTCTATTGATGAGTTCATTCGCGACACACTTGGTGAGGAAGGGCAAAAGCACTACGAGATCATCATTGACGACCCGGCAGAAGTCGCTCGTATTATGAAACGCTCCATGGACTCGGTACGCCTTCACCGAAAAGAGAAAGGCGATGCGTACAGCTTTAACTGGTCATTGAAAATTGAGCCAAACTTCCAACTGCCATTCGAGCCTACTCATGAGTCGATGGAACAATTGGATTTAAGCCTAGATCAAGAACCGCAAGTTTTAGCGGCCAACTTGCGTCAAGCCTTCTCTGGCATAGTGGCAGGTAACGTAAAGGCTGAAGGCATTCGAGAAATAGAACGTAGAGGGCCTTTCACCATTCATGGCGACGCAGTCCTCATGAAAAAACTCGATAAGTTGCTAAAAGACTTTGTCGAACAGCACCGAATGAAATTACCTGGCGGTTCAGACTACGAACCGTGTTATCGAATCGCTCACCCGGAAATTGGTGGTCGATAGTCAGGCTAGCATTCGTTACACTAGGGGCATTACGCCCCTTTTTTATTGCTAAGTCATTATGTCTATTCATCTTGTTATCATTGATGCCCTAAACCTGATCCGCCGAGTGCACTCAGCACAACCAGATCCAACCGACATAGCAAGAACCATAACCACAACGCAAAGAACCCTCACTCGCATTCTGTCAGAGGCCAACCCGACACACATCATCGCAGTTTTTGATCACCACGAACAAGACAGAGGTTGGCGCGCTGAAATTCTCCCTGACTATAAGCAAAACCGAAAACCAATGCCTCTGCCACTACTGCAAGGGTTAGATGCGATTCAACAAGCGTGGTGGGAGCAAGGTATTGATTCATTGCTGTCTGAAGGCGATGAAGCAGATGATTTGGTTGCTACACTCGCAACGAAAGTGGCCAGCCATGGTGAAAAAGTCACCATCGTTTCGACTGACAAAGGTTACTGCCAGCTACTTTCCCCTACCCTACAAATCCGTGATTATTTCCAACATCGTTGGTTAGATGAACCATTTATCGAAAAAGAGTTCGGCGTAAAACCAAGTCAACTAGCGGATTACTGGGGATTAACAGGGATAAGCTCTAGCCAGGTTCCGGGCGTACCTGGAATTGGCCCGAAAGCAGCGAAAGAGATTCTCACTCAGTTTGAGAGTATTGAAGCTGCCTACGCTAGTGAAGATCTCGTACCGAAATACCGTAAAAAATTGGATGAGCACATTGAGTCTGCTCGTTTATGTAAACGCGTCGCCGCTTTAAAGTGCGATATAGAACTAGGCTTTAACTTGCAAGATATTCGCTTTTTAGGGCCAAACAAAGCGGAGTAGTGCCCGATGGTAGTTTCACACCATGAAACCCTCAGATATTAAAAAAGCGCCATTTGAAGGCGCTTTTTCTATTCTAATCACTATTCCCAAAAGACTCGGGGAATAAAGTTAGTAAGGTGAAATATTCGACAGACATTGGATATGAATCGTGATTTCTTCACGATCATGATACAAATGTTTAGCTTGTAGCTTGAACTTTACCTTATTATCAATGAGGAACTGCTTCAGATTTTCAAGGTCTTGCAGCACTTCGTCATAACGCCCTTTCATTGGCAGCTTAAGGTTAAAGATGGCCTCTTTTGCCCAACCTTTTAACAGCCACTGTCCCATCAGGTGAGCAACACGAGCTGGCTTTTCCACCATGTCACAAACAATCCATGTTACGTTCTTGCGGTCTGGTTCGAACTTAAAACCATCCACCATATGGTGCTTGATCTGGCCAGTTTCCATCAAACTGTCTGCCATCATGCCGTTATCAACGCAGTGAACGAACATTGAGCGCTTCACTAATTGGTACGTCCAACCGCCTGGACATGCACCTAAATCCACACCCCACATACCTGGTGCCAAACGCTCATCCCACTCTTCACGTGGAATAAAGACATGAAATGCTTCTTCCAGTTTAAGTGTTGAACGACTTGGAGCGTCTGCTGGGAATTTAAGGCGAGGGATACCCATGAAGAACTGTGAGTTGTTGTCAGTGTAAGAGTAACCAACGTAACAGTGGCCAGGCTCAACAAAGCAAATGTGCAGTACTGGTTTTTTCGCGTTATCTTTGTTCAGCATTAAGCCTTTGCCGCGCAACGCTTGACGCATTGGGACGGTAAACTTACGGCAGAATTTCAGTAGCTCTTTCGCTTCATTTGTATCTGGCGTTTCAATTCTCAAATCACCACAACGAGGGAATGCTTCAATGTCTGCTAGTTCATTCAAAATTGGACTAATGCGGTCATCACTTGGCAACGATTGAAACTCAGCTGCTACCGCAAACATTTGTCGAGCAAAAATTAAAGACTTAAAGTCTAAACCTCTCGCAAGTTTGTCGGCATCTCCATCTTGGTAACACTCGAAGACAACATAACCTGAGTTTCTCTTCACACGAGGGAAGCCATACACTTCCAACTG
>NZ_JAWOTD010000033.1:0-38326 GCF_033338715.1 Vibrio sp. Vb1337
GGATTATCATCAACGAGTGCCCACACAGATTGATAGGTCTATATTGTTAAAGAGCTTGCTTTGCGAGAAGTTTTTCTTCTCAAAGCGGAGGTGCATTCTAGCGATTTAATTGACAGTGTCAAACACTTTTTCAATTTTATTTTTCGTAGAAGCTTTCACCTCTCCGACCCTGCTGAAGCCTTATCGCGTCTGCCGTGTCGGTGGATGCGCATTATAGGGAACTCAGTTCCGTTCGCAACCCTTTTTTGAAAAAAAATGGAAAAAAATGACTGTTCGATGACTATTTCATCAAAAAAGCAAAAAAGAGGGTAAAAAACCCTCTTTTTCTGCCTTAAAAGCCGTATTTAAATGAATGCGTACGCGTCTGCGAACATACGTTCGCTCTTCGCTTTCTTGTTCTGAGTGAACTGTTCACGTGCTGCGCCAGCCATTTCAAAACGACCTGCAATATAGATATCGTAGTTTTCTAAGCTTTCGAAATCTTCAGCTACAGCTTGTAGCACGTTACCAACTTTACCTTGCCAGTCTGCAGGAGCTTCTTCTACTACTGGCACAAAATGAACATTGGCAAACTTGTCGGCAATCTCGACCAGTTCGTCTTTAGCATAAAGCTGGCAGTTATCGCGCGCGCCCCAATATAAATAGATAGGATTGGTTTTATTCTGCGCTACGCAGTGATCCAGAATCGAGCGAACGTAACTGAAGCCTGTACCACCAGCAATTAATAATAATGGGCGTTCGCTTTCTTCTTGAACCCAAGCATCGCCATGTGGCGCATCAATTTCAATCTGACCATCAGTTTCAAGCGCCGCTTGCATTGCTTCGACAACTTCTTGTGCATAAGCGTTGTGTTCCGCAGCACCGATGTGCAGTTCAAGTTCACCTTCATGACGACAAGGGCTGCTTGCGATAGAGAAAGGACGTTTGTCTTTTTCACCCATCACCACCATTAGGTACTGACCCGCTTTAAAAGGCACTGGTGATTCTGGATGAAGAAGGATTTGGTAAGTATTACAAGCTAACGGCTGAATAGACTTTACTTTACATTGGATGGTCATGGTGTTCCTCTCGCTTACTCGTCAAAAGTAAGCACTAAATTACTTTCTGTATAGGCTTGGCAAGGGAATATCCAACCTTGCTGTTGCTCTTTTTCGGTTAGCATAGGTTCGAGGTGATAGCTCACCTCGCCCGTTAGCTTTTTACACATGCACATGGCGCAAGCGCCAACTTGGCAACGGTGTGGGAAGCGAATATTGTTGTTGAGCGCAGCTTCCAACACCGTCTCCCCTTCTTTTACTTGGAATGTAACGTCCATTGGTAGAAGGTGGACTTGATGACTCATAGAATACCTAACTGGTCCCAAATCTCATCGACTTTAGCCACAAGTTTAGGATCTTTTTTGATAGGCGTACCCCACTCGCGCGTGACTTCAGATTCAAACTTATTGGTCGCATCGAGCCCAAGTTTAGATGAACCATCCGCCTTACCACGAACTTGAGTGGTATCTCTGTCTGGATCCATTCGAGTTGTCACCGCCCAAATGATGTCATTCCAATCTCGTGCATTAACGTCATCGTCGCACAAAATGATGAATTTGTTATCCGTGTACTGAGCAAAGAAGCCCCATAGATGTTCCATCAATTCTTGGGATTGACCAGCTTGGTCTTTCTTCATAGTCACGACAGCAAATTGGTTGTTTGCTGTAACTGGAAGATAGACGTCAACAATCTCAGGGCGTTGCTGTTTCAACTCATTTAGTTCTGCTTCGGTAATCGCTTTGCTGTCTCGCTCAGTAACCTCGGTTCGCGTCGCCAGCTCGGCATCCCATTTAATGGTCGCATCCAAGCCCATTTTGGAGCCAAGCCCAACCACTGGTGAAGCAAAGTCGAGCGAGTCGATTGGCGTGTTATCTATCATCAAGGTATCACGTACAGGATCCATATGCTCTGACATGGCTTTCACGACATCATTCCAATCTCGTGCGTTTACCGATTCATCGCACACAATAACAAACTTGGTATACATGAATTGACGTAAGAAAGACCACACGCCCATCATTACGCGCTTGGCATGTCCTGGGTACTGCTTCTTCATGGTGACGACGGCCATTCGGTACGAACAACCTTCTGGCGGAAGATAGAAGTCTTCAATCTCTGGGAATTGCTTTTGCAGAATAGGCACAAACACTTCGTTTAATGCCACACCCAATACAGCTGGTTCATCTGGCGGACGACCTGTGTAGGTGCTGTGATAAATAGGGTCTTTACGCATAGTAATGTGCGTAATAGTAAATACGTGGTGCTTTTCTTTTTCGTTATAGTAGCCAGTGTGGTCACCGTAAGGACCTTCATCAGCAAACTCGTTCGGGTCGATATAGCCTTCCATCACGATTTCCGCGCTCGCTGGCACTTCCAAATCGTTGCTGACTGACTTCACGACTTCCGTTTTGCTTCCACGTAGCAAACCTGCAAATGCGTATTCCGATAGCGTATCTGGCACTGGTGTTACTGCGCCAAGAATGGTTGCTGGGTCTGCACCAAACGCGACCGAAACTGGGAAAGGTTTACCTGGGTTGGTTTCCATCCAATCGCGCAGATCAAGCGCACCACCACGATGGGCTAACCAACGCATGATGATTTTGTTCTTGGCAATTTTCTGCTGACGGTAAATGCCTAGGTTCTGACGTTTCTTATTTGGACCTTTGGTTACGGTTAAGCCCCAAGTAAGCAGCGGCGCTACATCTTCTGCCCAGCAGCTCATTACCGGAATTTTATCCAAGTCGACTTCATCACCTTGCCAAACAATGTCTTGGCATGGTGCTTTACGTAAACGCTTAGCCGGCATATTCAATACTTGTTTGAACACTGGCAGTTTTTCTAAAGCGTCTTTGAAGCCTTTTGGTGGCTCAGGTTCTTTTAAATAAGCCAGCAGCTTACCGACTTCTCTTAATTCTTTAACATCTTCACGTCCCATACCGATTGCGACACGCTCTGGTGTACCAAACAGGTTAGTCAAAACAGGTACGTCGTAGCCGATTGGGTTCTCAAACAACAGCGCAGGTCCACCAGCACGCAAGGTGCGGTCGCTGATTTCTGTCATTTCATAAGCGGGATCGACAGGGTGAGTGATGCGTTTAAGTCGACCTTTCTGTTCTAGGTGGTCGATAAATTCGCGTAAATCCTTAAAACTCATAGGCCTTCATGCTGGCTGATTAAACTGTCCGCAGTATAACAAATAGGAGGACGCTAAGATCCTCCTATTTTGTGTGGGTATGTGAGCCAGATTACTTTAATACTTGTTCAATCTGCCGAGTCTTTATCTGATGGTTCGAAGATACTAACTCTTCCAACCAGGTTTGATGCCCTTGTTGAGCAAGCTCTCGAGCAACCATGGTTGCTTCTTCTGATAACGCCATTTTTCTAACTAGAAACTGCTTTACTTGCGGAGATAGAGGGTTAGATTTTGTAAGTAGACTAATAGCTTCTGGCTTGAGTGATGGGTTAACTGTGGCATTCATCAATTGCTGAATGGAAAAAACGTCTCCAACCGCAGCTAAACGCTCAAGCTCGGACTGGCTGTTGTAATCGGCTTTCATCCGCCAGAGTAAGTTGTACACTTCCTCATCCTGACTAACTTGTGCCAACCTGACTATCACGGCCGTCGAGGGTAACCAACTGGTCACATTTGCTTTGGTTAACTGGGCCGTTAATGCAGCAAGCGCGTTGGGTGATAAACTGTCTAACTCTCGAATCAAAAGCGCTTCACGCGCTTGAGCTTGTTGAGATGGCCCTGTAAGCCATTGCTTTAAGTTAAGCTCTCTTCGTTCAGCTTGTAAGACAAAGTCCAAGGTACTTTGGTCTTGTTTCCAACGCTTAATCAAGCGACTCGCAATAACGGGAAAGTTAAAAGCGGGTACACTAAATTCATACCCATCACCTCGCTCTAACACTTGATAAGTCGGGGTCATACGGATCTGGGACTCAACAAACAGAGCCATTCGAGGCGTGAGAATCACATCTTGCTTTTCAAGCTTTTCCAACAATTGAAAGCGCACCACCTCTTGTTGAGGCAAAGCAAGTCGATCAAGGGCAAATTTAAGCGAGTCGACTTCATCTCTGACAGCGTAATCAAGCAGTTCAGAGACTTTAGTCTGTATTTGAGTATCCTGAAGCCACTGTTCTACTACAGACTCATGCATTTCCTTGGCAGATAATGTCGCAGGTAGAGTGATAAGTGACAAGCTCAGGAGTAATGACGACAACATTCCTTGTTGCATGTTAACCTCCCGATAACATTTCCTTCATTCTGATACTTCTATCGGGAGAAAGCAATAAAAAAGCCACCGATATACGGTGGCTTTTCGCAGAATAACTTATCTGAGACTATTGACGACGCATCGCATCGAAGAACTCATCGTTGGTCTTCGTCATCGCTAGCTTATCGATTAGGAACTCCATTGCGTCGATTTCGCCCATTGGGTGAACGATCTTACGCAGAATCCACATCTTCTGTAGTTCGTCAGTCTTCGTCAGTAGCTCTTCACGACGTGTACCTGAGCGGTTAAAGTCAATCGCAGGGAATACACGCTTCTCAGCAATCTTACGGTTCAAGTGCAGTTCCATGTTACCTGTACCCTTGAACTCTTCGTAGATAACTTCATCCATTTTAGAACCAGTATCTACTAGTGCCGTTGCAATGATAGTTAGGCTGCCGCCTTCTTCTACGTTACGTGCAGCACCGAAGAAACGCTTAGGACGATGTAATGCGTTTGCATCCACACCACCTGTTAGTACTTTACCTGATGAAGGCACTACGGTGTTGTAAGCACGAGCTAGGCGAGTGATAGAGTCAAGCAAGATAACCACGTCTTTCTTATGTTCAACAAGACGTTTTGCTTTCTCGATCACCATTTCCGCTACTTGTACGTGACGAGATGCTGGCTCATCGAAAGTCGACGCAACCACTTCACCTTTAACTAGGCGTTGCATCTCGGTTACTTCTTCTGGACGTTCGTCGATAAGAAGAACCATCAACTCACACTCTGGGTGGTTGTACGCGATGCTTTGCGCGATGTTTTGCAGAAGCATTGTTTTACCCGCTTTAGGCGGAGCAACAATCAGACCACGTTGACCTTTACCGATTGGCGATGCCAAGTCTAAAACACGTGCTGTAATGTCTTCTGTTGAACCGTTACCACGCTCCATAACCATGCGCTCATTCGCATGTAGAGGGGTAAGGTTTTCAAATAGGATCTTGTTACGGGCGTTGTCTGGTTTATCGTCGTTAACGGTATTGACTTTTAGAAGGGCAAAGTAACGTTCACCGTCTTTTGGTGGACGAATTTTACCAGCGATAGAGTCACCAGTACGTAGGTTAAAGCGACGAATCTGACTTGGTGATACGTAGATATCGTCCGGACCCGCAAGGTATGAACTATCTGCACTGCGTAGGAAACCAAAGCCGTCTTGCAGAATTTCCAGAACCCCATCGCCAAAGATGTCTTCGCCGCCTTTCGCGTGCGCTTTTAAAATCGCGAAGATGATGTCTTGTTTTCTTAAGCGAGCTAGGTTCTCTAATCCTAAGCTTTCGCCCAGTTTTACAAGGTCAGACACAGGTCTGTTCTTCAGTTCGGTAAGGTTCATGGTGGTGGATTCTTGTTTAGTCAAAATAAGATCTGTTTTCTAGTTAAGATGGATTTGGTCTCAGGATCGACCAAGAAGAGAAATTTGTTCAATTAACGCGCGATAAGTTAGCACTAATTAGTATTCTAGTCCAGAGTTAGAAAAACAAAACCGTGCATTGTAACTTTGCACGGTTTTATCTGTAATCACTTGGTGATTATAAGTTTGCGTCTAGGAACTCTTTTAGTTGAGTTTTAGACAGAGCACCTACTTTCGTTGCCGCTACGTTACCATCTTTAAATAGTAATAGCGTTGGAATGCCGCGAATACCAAACTTAGGTGGTGTACCTGCGTTATGGTCGATGTTTAGTTTACCGATAGTGAGTTTGCCTTCGTACTCGTCTGCGATTTCGTCCAAAATAGGAGCGATCATTTTACAAGGACCACACCATTCTGCCCAAAAATCCACTAGAACCGGGCCTGCAGCGTTGATTACATCGTTTTCAAAACCGTCATCAGTTAGCTGCAAAATCTTATCACTCATCTTCCACTCCAATGTGTTTTTCGAAACTGGTTGGATGATAACCAGTAATTAGATGCCCTATTGGAATGTATTTACTTTCGTATTGCAAGCTTTAGCTGATATTCTATAGCCATGAAAAAGACGCATATCACAGAGCAAAAGTTCGCCGATTTGGGCTTAAAGCCCCAAGTTATTGAAGGATTGGACAAAAAAGGGTTCGAATTTTGTACCCCTATCCAAGCCTTGGCGTTGCCGGTCCTGCTCACCGGCCAAGACATCGCAGGCCAGGCCCAAACGGGTACTGGTAAAACGCTCGCGTTTCTTACTGCTACGTTCAACCACCTTCTGACGACTCCGGAACATGAAGGTCGTAAGCCTACACAGCCACGCGCAATTATTATGGCGCCTACACGTGAGCTCGCTATTCAGATTTACAATGATGCAGAATCATTAACTGAAAGCACAGGTCTAAAAACCGCTCTAGCTTACGGTGGTGAAAGCTACGACAAGCAACTTGCGAAACTGCAAGACGGCGTAGATATTCTGATCGGAACAACAGGCCGTATCATCGATTTCTACAAACAGCGCGTATTTAACCTCAACAACATTCAAGCTGTTGTTCTGGACGAAGCCGACCGCATGTTCGATCTTGGCTTTATTAAAGACATTCGCTTCTTGTTCCGTCGTATGCCTGAGCCAAAAGAGCGTTTGAACATGCTGTTCTCAGCAACGCTGTCTTACCGCGTTCAAGAACTGGCATTCGAACACATGAATACTCCTGAGCATGTCGTTGTCGAACCAGAACAAAAAACTGGCCACCGTATCCAGGAAGAGCTTTTCTATCCTTCGAATGAAGACAAAATGGCGCTGCTTCAAACACTAATTGAAGAAGAGTGGCCAGATCGCGCTATCATTTTTGCCAATACCAAGCATAAGTGTGAATCGGTTTGGGGACATTTGGCTGCCGATGGACACCGTGTAGGCCTTCTTACTGGCGATGTACCGCAGAAGAAGCGTGAGAAGATTCTTGAGCAATTCACCAAAGGTGATGTCGACATCTTAGTTGCAACTGACGTTGCAGCGCGTGGCCTGCATATTCCTCAGGTAACGCACGTTTTCAACTACGACCTTCCTGACGACTGTGAAGATTATGTTCACCGTATTGGCCGTACTGGTCGCGCTGGTGCGAGCGGTCATTCGATCAGTTTTGCTTGTGAAGAGTACGCGGTTAACCTACCAGCAATCGAAGAATACATTGAGCACACAATCCCAGTTTCAGAGTACGATTCGTCGGCACTGATTCAAGATCTACCGGCTCCGATTCGTATGCGTGCACCACGCAACCAACAGCGCCGCACGAATACTGGCGGTACCCGTTCTGGTTCTGGTAACCGTAAGCCGCAGGGACGTCGTCCACGCCAACCGCGTCAATCGGCACCAAAACAATCGTAATAGGAAACTGAGTTCGTTTATGAGTCAAGCAGGATCATCACCGCTATATGCCGCCATCGACCTCGGGTCGAACAGTTTTCACATGCTCGTTGTGCGTCACATCGATGGCAGCGTTCAAACAATGGCTAAAATTAAGCGCAAAGTTCGTCTAGCAGCGGGCTTAGATGAACATAATTCTCTTAGTATGGAAGCTATGCAGCGAGGATGGGACTGCTTAAGTCTATTTGCGGAACGCTTGCAGGACATTCCTAAGCAAAACATTCGCATCGTCGGTACTGCAACATTACGTACCGCGACCAATGTAGATGTGTTTTTAGAAAAGGCTAACCAAATTCTAGGCCAGCCTATCGAAGTGATTACTGGTGAAGAAGAAGCTGCCACTATCTATAAAGGTGTCGCTCACACCTCTGGCGGTAGTGGTCGTCGCCTTGTAGTCGATATCGGTGGAGCAAGTACCGAACTGATTATCGGTGAAGGTTTCGAAGCCAAAGCACTGACCAGCTTAAAAATGGGCTGCGTGACTTGGCTTGAAAACTTCTTTAAAGATCGCCAATTGAATGCTCGTAACTTTGACGCGGCAATTGAAGGAGCGAAACAGACCATCCAGCCGATTTTAGAACGTTATACAGAAATTGGTTGGGATGTGTGTGTTGGTGCATCAGGCACTGTTCAGGCATTGCAAGAGATAATGCTGGCGCAAGGCATGGACGAAGTAATCACTCACTCCAAACTCAAGCGTCTACAGAAGCAAGCCATGTTGGCCGACCATTTAGAAGAGCTCGATATTGAAGGCTTAACACTTGAGCGTGCATTAGTGTTCCCTAGTGGCCTCTCTATTTTGATTGCCGTTTTTGAATTGCTTGAAATCGATGCTATGACACTGGCTGGCGGCGCACTACGCGAAGGCTTAGTGTATGAGATGGTTGAAGAGCTTCGTCAAGAAGACATTCGTGCCCGCACTATCGCTAGCGTACAAAATCGCTATCAGCTCGATCACCAATACGGTGAACAAGTCGCTAGTCTGGCACACACGCTTTTACAGCAAGCTGGGGGCGATGAGTGGATTACAGAGCCTCAGGGCAAGATATTACTCGAGACCGCCGCAAAACTGCATGAAATTGGCTTAACTATCGATTTCAAAAAAGGCGGAGAGCATAGTGCTTACTTGCTGCAGAATTTGGATCTGCCTGGTTACACGCGCGCACAGAAGTTCTTTATTGGTGAAGTGGCTCGTCGCTATCGCGAACAGCTCACTTCTTTACCTGAGCAGCATGCATTATCAGGCTCGAGTGCCAAACGAGTATTGAGATTGTTGCGTCTTGCGGTTCTGCTCAGCCATCGTCGCAATCCTGATCTAGAGCCAAATGTGACTCTAACAGTTGAAGGCGACAATCTAACGTTACACATTGATGCGCAATGGCTAGAGAAAAACCCACTGACTGCGGCTGAGTTGGAAATTGAATCCAACCGTCAGACAGACATCGGCTGGCCATTAAATATCGTAGCAAAATAAGCGAATGTCACTGCCTTACAATACTAAAGCCCAGGCGTTCGCTTGGGCTTTTTTGCATCTACCTCCCCTACAAAACGTGCTGCCCAGCAAAAATTTCAGCTTCTCCGCTCTACATCGAAAAACAGCCATGCTTTATTGATAAACACAATTTAGCCAACCAAGATGCACCATCATGAAAACCGTTTTAATGACTGGCTTAACTGGCACTCTCGCCCCAAAAGTCGCTCATCAGTTTCACCTACGCGGCTGGAACATATTGGAGTGGAATCACCACCAAATCTCACCAGATGATCCAGAGCAAAGTGAGCAATTTTGGCAGCAGCACCACATTGATGCGGTGTGCCATATGGCGATGGGGAGTGAAGCATGGGCAGCATGGCTCGGTGAACACTGCAAACAGCGCAACATTCCTTACCTCTTTGTCAGCACAGCAATGGTATTTGATGCCACAAAAAACGGGCCTTATGGCATCTTTGAAGAAAGAAACACCCAAGATGATTACGGCAAATACAAAGTTCGTTGTGAAGATGCAATCTGGCAAGCAAATCCAGATGCGATGATTGCTCGAATTGGTTGGCAGCTCCATCACCAAGCAGAAGGCAATAACATGTTGGCGCATCTCGACCGCCAATATGAAGAGAACGGCGTTATTACCGCTAGCACGGCTTGGTATCCTGCGACTTCTCATATGGACGATACTGCACTCGCCTTTTTGCAGCTTATTGAGCGGAACGAAGCCGGTTTATATCACCTTGATAGCAACTTAAAAGATAAGTGGAATTTCTACGAACTCGTTTGTGCACTCAAACAGCATTACAACAAACCATGGCAAGTGCTGCCAAGCAATGACTATCACCATGACCAACGTCTAACAGATGAACGAATTGCCTTGCCGCCATTGAGTGAACGTTTCACCAAGCCAGAGCAAATCCAGCAAGCTGGCATCATAGGAATCAACTGGGGACGCACGCACATTCCGCACTATAGAAACAATGGTGTTGCAGTCACGACGTTATGTGCCAACCAAATAGAACCTCTTCAGCAAGCGTGCTGTGAAGAAGCAATCCCAAAGGCAGAAACGAACATCAGCGCACTCAAACTACTTGATGTCGTGACCATCGCGACACCTGCGCATACTCATGCAGAGATCATAAAGACGTTAGGTTCAACCAAGCTTATCTGTGAAAAGCCATTGGTGGGATTGAATTCCGACATCACTCACTGGCAGCAACCGAACGCCAACCTATTGGTTAATTACGCCTTTGCTCAGCTAGAGACTGCCCAGACGATAGAGAAGTGGCTCACCTCGCAAACCCAACCTTGTGTGGTCAATCTAGTCACCCAAGTTAACCTACCGGGCACCTTCACGCTCAAAGAGTGGTTTCTTGAAACAGCTAGCCACCCTATCTCTTGGTTGCTGCACTGCTTTGGAGACTACTCTCAATCAACACTGATTGAGGAAAACGGCCAACTGATCGTTGAGCTGCAATGTGGCGACCACCAGCTAAGATTTGTATTTGAATTAACTGGTGAGCTAGGCATCGAGCACAATCTAACGATTCAATCCAACCAGACCTTAACCAGCAAAGGCTACTATCGTGTCGGCGAAAAATGGCGTTTCGAGCCCATTCTCGTTAATGGCAACGCGATAAATGATGGAGAGTATAGCGAGTCTGATTGCTGGCAGGACGCCAATCAACGCAGTGTCGGTTTGATGTTGGCGATGTTCAATCAAAGCATCAGCTGGGATAACGGCCTGCAACTTGGCGCCTTCGATGCGCAAAAAGCCATTTTGATTGAAAAGATGCTCTGTTAGCCATTTCACCAGCGAGCTTCCTCTACGTGCCGTACCTTCGATTAAAAGGTCTCACTCGGGACCTTTTTTACTGCTCATTTTTACCTTCGTACAGCTCAGGGAGCTTTTGGACACCCATGATCTAATTGCTCCCCACGCTGTACAAAACCCTCTAAATCCCAGTAAGCAGGTACAAAAAAGCCGCTTGATTTAAGCAAGCGGCTTTCGGGGTTCCCACTGATATTAAGACTGAACGCTTGTCGTCACCTTAAAATCAGGGTTCACCGCAGTCAGCTTCTTAATGAGGTAATTCAGTAATACGCCGTACATAGGAACGAACAGACCAAGACTGATAATCAGTTTGAAGCCGTAATCCACCAGCGCGATTTCCGTCCAATGCTCCGCCATAAATGGATCTGGGCTTTGGTAGAACGCAATGGCGAAGAAAGCGATGGTATCAAGTGCATTACCGAAAAGCGTTGAACACGTTGGTGCCACCCACCATTGCTTCATTTGACGTAGGCGGTTGAACACGTGCACATCCATGATCTGACCAAGTAGGTACGCCATGAAGCTAGCAATCGCGATACGAGCAACGAATAAGTTAAATTCCCCTAGGTGACCAAAACCTTGGAATTGACCTTCGAAGAACACCACCGATAAGAAGTAAGACACTGCCAAAGCAGGCAACATCACTAAGAAGATGATCTTACGTGCCAACTGAGCACCGAAAATACGCACGGTTAAATCAGTCGCTAAGAAGATAAATGGGAAAGTGAATGCACCCCAAGTGGTATGGAAACCGAAAATAGTAAACGGTAGCTGAACTAGGTAATTGCTAGATGCAATAATGACTAGGTGGAATAGAACCAGATAGATAAGGGCGTTGCGCTGCTGCGCAGGGGTAAAGTTACTCATGCGATACCTTTTTAGTTTGGTTTGGGGGTGAGGGAACCCAAATCGAGTCACTGAATAAAGTGGCTCTTACCAACAATGTAAAATGAAAAATAAACTGGCTTGGCTCATTCTGAGCGAAGCGGTGGGCGATTATACATTAACCACTTTTCGCCGCAAGTCGTCTGTTTTACGCAAACGTTTGAGCATAAAAAAGGGTGTTTCATGTGAAACACCCTTTCTAGAAAAATTCTATTTTTAGAAGCCGCGTTGGAACAACCCTGCAAGATAATCCAACTCTTCCCTGCTCTCTTCAATCGCTAAAGCTTCAAACCAAATCGCTTCGCTGTAATGCTCTGCTTTCATAAACAGTCGGCAACCTTCAAAATCGATCAGCCAAGAGTGAATGTCCGCATCCCACTGCTTTTCCACCACAGTAGCAGAAAGCAGCCCGACTAAACGCTCACCTAAGGCAGGAAAGCTATCAAGGTCAAAGCTCGGCGCAGTAATGATTAAGCGACCTTCTTGTGCCATGTAGTCCGCTAAGCCAAATTCCTTTTGCATCTTGGTTCCTTATCCGTGGTGAGTAATGTGTTCTTGAATCAAATCAAGGAATGGGTCGGCGTACTTCTCTAGTTTGCGCTGACCAACACCGCTGACTGCCAGCATTTCGCCGTAAGACGTTGGCAGAATTTCCGCCATATCAATCAGAGTCGCATCACTGAAGACCACGTATGGTGGCAAACCATCTTCATCAGCAATCGACTTACGCAGCTTACGTAACTTAGCAAACAGCTTTTTGTCGTAGTTCTTGCTGGTCAGTTTATCTGACTTCGCCGCACGTGCTGCGGTGTCTAAACGCGGAACTGCTAACTCCAGAGTCACATCGCCACGCAACAGAGGACGCGCCTCTTCGGTAAGTTGCAGCGTTGAATTGCGTGTGATGTTTTGGAACAACAACCCTTTGTGGATCAATTGACGGAAGATACTCACCCAGTAATCGTGGCTGTGATCGCGCCCTATCGCGTAGGTAGAAATCTTATCGTGCCCGTTTTCACGTACACGAATGTTTTGCATGCCACGTAGCACTTCTACCACGTAGCCCATACCAAAGCTCTGATTAACACGATACACACAAGACAACGCCTTACGCGCTTCTTCCGTGGCATCAAAGTGTTTCGGTGGATCTAAGCAAATATCGCAGTTGCCACATGGCTTCTCACGATACTCACCAAAGTAATTCAATAGCACCTGACGACGACAAGTCTGCGCCTCAGCAAAGGCACTCATCGCATTCAGTTTGTGGGTTTCCACCTGCTTCTGTGGACCATCGTCTTTCTCATCCAACATACGGCGCAGCCAACTGATGTCCGCTGGGTCATACAACATCATCGCTTCTGCAGGTAAACCATCACGCCCTGCACGACCCGTTTCCTGATAGTAAGACTCGATGTTGCGCGGGATATCAAAGTGAACCACAAAACGCACGTTTGGTTTGTTGATGCCCATACCGAATGCCACGGTCGCCACTACAATTTGGATGTCATCACGTTGGAAAGCTTCTTGAACGTAAGCGCGCTCATCAGCGTCCATACCTGCGTGATAACCAGCAGCACGAATGTGGTTGTTGCACAGCTTCTCGGTCACCATCTCAACTTTCTTACGGCTACCACAATAGATGATGCCGCAATTCCCCTTTTGGGTTTCAAGATAACGAACGATTTGCGAAACCGGCTTGTGCTTCTCAACTAAGTTGTAGCGGATGTTGGGACGGTCGAAGCTGCCTAGGTAAACCTCTGGATTATTCAGTTGCAGACGCTCAAGAATATCTCGGCGCGTTGCGTCATCTGCGGTCGCCGTCAGCGCCATAAATGGCACATGGGAAAACTGCTGCTTAAGCTGACCAAGCGCGGCGTATTCTGGACGGAAATCGTGTCCCCACTGGGAAATACAGTGCGCTTCATCGACAGCAATCATCGATAGCGGCAAGTTTTCCAAGCGCTCAATGAAATCACGCATCAATACGCGTTCTGGCGAGACGTACACCAACTTAAGATGACCAGTGTGCATGCGGTTATACACGCTGAGCAGCTCTTCACGAGGCATGGTCGAGTTAATGCACTCAGCCGCTACACCGTTGGCTTTAAGCTGGTCCACTTGGTCCTTCATCAGCGAAATCAGCGGAGAAATCACCAAAGTAATGCCAGAGCGAACCAAAGCAGGAACTTGATAACACAGCGACTTACCGCCACCAGTAGGCAGGATAACTAAGCTGTCGCGACCTTCTACCGCAGCATCAATCACCAACTGCTGACCATCACGGAACTCTTGGTAACCAAACACATCCTCCAACACACGTTGAGGCGTTACAGGCGAATCAGATTGTTCGGCTAACAAGGTCGAGGTCATGAAAAGTCTCAGATTGGGTCTTAAAAAAGAGGTGCTTATGCATACCACTGGCACACAAAGTGAGGGCACATTGTAATGGGGTTTCATGGTGAATAAAACCGCAAATTGTTAGGTGTTTCGCATCACGACTCGTATACTGATTTTCTGCTCTATAAAACACACAATTAGGTGACACTTCATGACACCAGAAGACGAACAACAACGCGCGCGGCAAGGTATCTTGCTAGCGATTGGTGCGTATACCATGTGGGGCATTGCGCCGATGTACTTTAAGTCCATCGCACAAGTATCTCCTTTGGAAATTCTAAGCCACCGAGTGATATGGTCTTTCTTTTTGCTTGCTGCACTCCTCCATTTTGGCCGTCACTGGCGCTCGGCTTACCACATCGCGAAAGACAAAACGAAAATCGCTTACCTGATCGCAAGTTCCATGCTAATTGGCGGTAATTGGTTGATTTTCATTTGGGCGGTAAACTCAAATCATATGCTCGACGCCAGCTTAGGTTATTACATTAACCCACTGATCAACGTCTTACTCGGGATGGTCTTCCTTGGTGAGCGACTGCGTAAATTACAGTGGTTCGCGGTTGTATTGGCAGGTTGTGGCGTACTCGTTCAACTGATTGTATTTGGCTCCGTACCTGTTGTTGCGATGGCGTTAGCAATGAGCTTCGGCTTTTATGGCTTATTAAGAAAGAAAGTCAGTGTCGATGCAAAAACTGGCTTGTTTATCGAGACATTACTTCTACTGCCAGTGGCCGCTGTTTATTTGCTTTTTATTGCCGATACACCAACCTCAAATATGCTTACGAATCCACTTACGTTAAATAGTTTGTTGATCGCGGCTGGGGTTATAACAACCCTGCCACTGCTGTGCTTTACGGGTGCAGCAACAAGACTCAAATTATCGACTTTGGGCTTTTTCCAATATATAGGCCCAAGCTTAATGTTTTTACTTGCAGTATTGATGTATGGCGAACCCTTTACCATGGATAAAGCGATCACTTTCGTCTTTATTTGGGGAGCACTAGTCGTGTTTAGCTTTGATGGATTACGTAATAACCGTCGCTCACGCCGAATCGTTCAGCCACAGTGATCGTTTTTTACAAGACAAGTTAGAAATTGCCAGATAAGCTTGGTCATAATGTGACCAAGCTTTTTTATTTAATGGAACATATTCAGTACTACGCAACCGACCATGACAACTTGAGTCTAATAGAGGCGAAATACCAGAAATTTGCTTTTCAAAGGCATTACCATCTGGATTTTCATCTCGGCCTGATCACGCATGGTGCGCAGAAGTTCCAATACCAAGGTAACAGCCACCAAGTTGGTCACGGGCAAATTGTGATTATGCCGCCGGATGAGCTGCACGACGGGCAATCTAAGCTCGAGAGTGGCTACGAAGTAAATGTGTTTGCGATCGAACCTCATCTATTGAGCGATCTGGCTGATCTTAAGCAAAACGGTCAAATAATACACTTCAACGAACTGATCATCTCGGATCCGCAGATATTTTCACAACTTAGTAACTTACACGGGCTGCTTCGTCGTGAAAACCTCAGCCAACTCACCAAAGATTGCCTTCCTTTTGAAGGATTTAACCAACTTTTTGATCGCTACGGATCGCTTGAGCGACAAAAAGTGGTGCCGCTAGGAAACCAATCGCTTGGGACGTTAAAAGATTATCTAATGGCTAACCTTGACCAAGCGGTGCGTTTGGATTCACTTTCAGAGCTGTGCCAACTGAGCCCAACTCAGTTCCAGCGCCACTTTAAAGCGCAAACTGGCATGACGCCTTATGCATGGTTCGCACGCCTGCGCCTTGAACAAGGCATGAAGTTACTGCAAGCTGGTCAATGTGGTACCGACGTCGCTCATCAAATCGGTTTCTATGATCAAGCGCATTTCAGCAAAGCGTTTAAACAGACCTACGGCGTTTCCCCTTCTCAAGTGGCTCGTTAATTTCATTTACCGAGAAAGCTGTCAGTTTTTTACAAGCGCCACAGGTGACTTACCACGACAATAGCCGCATTGGTTAAATTTGAGATGTGTTATGAATGAATCCACCATATTGCTGACACTCGCCAGCATTCACTTTATTGCCCTAATGAGTCCAGGTCCGGACTTTGCGCTGGTCGTACAAAATGCGACGCGTCATGGTCGTCAAACTGGCTTGTACATTGCGTTGGGATTGTCCGTCGGTATTTTGCTGCACTCTTTGTTCAGCCTGACAGGTGTGAGTTTTGTCGTCCACCAGCACCCAGTGCTGTATTCCGTGGTACAACTGCTCGGTGGTAGTTACCTGCTCTACTTAGGAATTGGCGCATTGCGTGCCGTGATCTCGATGATCCAAAACCCACTGACGGATCAACCTAAGAAGCAAAATAACCTAGTGATCAGCAATAAGCGTCAAGCGTTTGCTAAAGGGTTTGCGACCAACATTCTTAACCCAAAAGCCCTGGTGTTCTTTGTCAGTTTGATGTCGAGTTTAGTCCCAGCAGGTATGTCGATTACTGGCAAAGGTATTGCACTGGTCATCCTGTTTGGCTTGTCGCTATTCTGGTTCTCTAGCCTTGCATGGATGCTGTCGACACAGCGCTTACAGCGTAAATTGCAACAAGCGGGTATCTACATCGACGGTCTATGCGGCGTGGTATTTACTCTAGTGGGCGGCAGTATTCTATACCAAACTATCAATACTTTTATCGGATAAAGTACTGATTTAAAAGCGTAGCACAATCGACATTTCTAAGATTGCTGACTCGACGTGACTCTCCATAACTGCCAAGCTCAAAGCACAAAACTGGCAACATGGAGAGTCATCATGCATTGGACGTTCAACCGACTCGTGACCACGGGTCTTTTTCTTACTTCCCCACTAATCTTATCTACCTCAGTCTTTGCTAACCAAGCAGCAGATGCGGTTGCGCCGGAGCACAGCACTGGCTTCGAGCAAAAACAATTGATCAAAGCGAAAGATTATATGGTTACCGCTGCTAACCCAATTGCAACCCAAACTGGTGCGGATGTTATTGCCCAAGGTGGTAATGCTATTGATGCTATGGTTGCCGTGCAGCTGATGCTGGGCTTGGTAGAACCGCAATCATCAGGTATTGGTGGTGGCGCCTTCTTAGTGTATTGGGACAGTGAGAAACAAAAACTAACTACGTATGATGGACGCGAAACCGCACCGCTCGCCGCGACGCCGAAACTCTTTTTAGACGAAAAAGGACAACCCCTACAATTTTACGATGCGGTTGTCGGCGGGCGCTCCGTTGCCACTCCTGGTACAGTGAAACTGCTGTGGGACACGCACCAGAAATACGGCAAGTTGGAATGGAAGAAGATCATCCAACCCGTGATTACCTTGGCTGAGCAAGGTTTCGAAGTCAGTCCTCGCCTCGCGAGTCTGATTGAGAAAGATGCTAAGCGCCTATCACGCTTCCCTGCAACTAAGGCTTACTTCTTCAATCCAGACGGCTCACCAAAAACCGAAGGCACGTTGTTGAAGAACCCTGAATACGCGCAAACTCTGACGGCAATTGCAGAGCAAGGGGCAAAAGCTTTCTATCAAGGCGATATCGCTACAGACATCATCAAGACCGTACAGAATGCACCGGGCAATCCTGGCGTATTGGCACAACCTGACTTTGATGCGTTCCAAATCAAGCAACGTGAACCGGTTTGTGCGGCTTACCAAAGCTATGACATCTGCGGCATGGGACCACCTAGCTCTGGCGCATTGACGGTTGGACAGATTCTCGCGATCACCGAGCAATACGATCTTAAAGGTTGGGGAGCCGAAAGCGCAAAATCATGGCAAGTGATCGCCGATGCATCGCGCCTTGCGTTCGCGGATCGTGGTAAATACATGGCTGACCAAGATTATGTGCCAATGCCAACCGAAGGCTTGCTTGATAAAGATTACCTCAAACAACGTGCTGAGCTCATTCAAGTCGGTAAAGCCTTGAGTAAGGCTGAAGCCGGTAATCCTCCTTGGTCGCACGCCATGAACTTAAGCATGGACCAATCGATCGAGCTGCCTTCCACCAGCCATTTCAATATCGTCGATAAGCAAGGCAATGTGGTTTCAATGACAACAACCATCGAGAACGCCTTTGGCTCACGCTTGATGGTGCGTGGCTTCTTGCTCAATAACGAACTGACCGATTTCTCTTTCCGCACGCATCAAGATGGTGTGCCAATCGCGAACCGCTTAGAACCGGGCAAACGCCCACGCTCCTCCATGGCACCGACCATTATGATGAAGGATGACAAACCTTACATGGCAATTGGCTCACCGGGTGGCAGCCGCATTATTGGTTACGTCGCACAAGCCATTATCGCCCACACGCAATGGGATATGGACATCCAGAGCGCGATTAATCAGCCACGATTGCTGAACCGTTTTGGCACCTTAGATATTGAGCAAGGTACCGCCGCAGAGGGCTTACAGCCTGCTCTGGAGAAGATGGGTTTTAAAACCGATGTTCGGGATTTGAACTCTGGTCTGCATGCGATACGCATAACAAAAGACGGTCTTGAAGGCGCTGCGGATCCAAGACGTGAAGGTGCCGCTATCGGGCAGTAAGAGTCTTTCGCTCGACCCCTTGTGCGAGATCTCTCACAAAGGGTTGAGCAAACCTCTCTTTTTTAATGGTAAAACCGTACAGCAAAGATCATAAGCCATTGAATTTAATACTCATGTATCTTTTTTGAACGCTAAGAGAGTTAAAAAATGTGAGATTAGCCCGTTGTTGGAAATCGTTAAACACGTAATATTAAACCTGTCGGAAGGATGCTGACACGGAACAGGAAACACCACGGACTTGGTGAACTTCAGGAAGAAGAAACGGTTATTCAGGATGAATAGTCGGGCATGGATTGCAAAATTGGACATTGAACGGAATCAATAGTGACTAGGATGGTTGCTACTAAGGACGGGAAATGGACACCTCTGGACGAGGCAAGGATTTGAACATCAGGATGATGTCAGGGACACCGCTCAGGGAACAAGTGATGAGAGCTAACGAGGATAGTTAGCAGACCAGGATAAGGTCACTAAGGACACCGCTAGGAAGGCGACGTAAGGATTAAGCTGACGGATTCAGCACACTATCATGGATTAGATGCATGGAGCACTCTTAGTAGCTGGATTGCTGCGAGTAAGACTATAACCCCGATGGGCGCAAGCCCTCGGGGTTTTTCTTTGCCTAAAGTTTTTCTCATCTGCACCGTTAAATCGCGCTTTCGAATTCCATTTTTTTACTGCTTTATCGACGCCAAAACCGCACAAACAAAAAGAGCCGCCGAAGCAGCTCTTAAGTTGATGATACCAATCACAGTAAATAAGTGATCAGAAGTAGCGTAGGGAAAACGCAGTTATCGAGTATTTTAACAAGCTAGAATGACCAGTTATTTACTACGATTGGTATGAGTTTTCATAAAGCCTTACAGTTTCTCTAGTCGTGCGTAAGCAGTTACCAACCATTTGATGCCTTCACCGTTAAAGGCAATCTGTACACGGCTTTGTGGACCACTGCCTTCGAAGTTGATGATGGTGCCTTCACCAAACTTTGGATGCATCACACGAGAACCTAGCGTAAAGCCGGTTTCATTAAAGCTCTCTTTCACAACAGTTTGGCTAAATCGACCACTGCTTGAAGGACGGCTAACTTGCGCCTTCATTCGTACTTCATCTAAACAAGTTTCTGGCAGTTCACGGATAAAGCGAGACGGTTTATGGTATTTATCCTGACCGTACAAACGACGCATTTCAGCATAAGTGATGTACAGTTTCTGCATTGCACGGGTCATGCCTACGTAACACAGACGGCGTTCTTCTTCTAAGCGCCCTGCTTCTTCTGCCGACATTTGGCTTGGGAACATGCCTTCTTCCACACCGACCATAAACACCAATGGGAACTCTAGACCTTTCGCACTGTGTAATGTCATGAGCTGAACCGCATCTTCAAATTCGTCCGCTTGTCCTTCGCCCGCTTCTAGTGCTGCGTGGGTTAGGAATGCCGTCAGCAGTGACATGTCTTCGGCTTCTTCTGGTTTCTCGAATTGGCGAGTTGCGGTCACCAATTCCTCCAAGTTCTCAATACGTGCCTTAGACTTTTCGCCCTTCTCTTGCTCGTACATCGCGAACAAGCCCGAGTATTTAATTACATGGTCAGTTTGGTGATGCAGCGGCATCTCTAAGGTGTCGTCTTCTAGCGCGGTGACAAGCTCGATAAAACGGCTCAGAGCACCAGCAGCGCGACCAGCAAGCACCTTCTCGTCCAACATAGCTACACTCGCTTCCCACATGGTGCAACCACGGTCACGAGCCGCAAAACGGATGGTTTCAAGCGTCTTATCGCCCAAACCACGCGTTGGCGTATTCACCACACGTTCAAACGCTGCATCATCGTTACGGTTGGCAATCAGACGCATGTAGCTCAAGGCATCTTTGATTTCCTGACGTTCGAAGAATCGCATGCCGCCATAGATACGATAAGGCAGACCGGCTTGAATTAACGCTTCTTCCAGAACACGCGACTGGGCGTTGTTACGGTAAAGCATCGCAGCGTCATTCAGAGCACCGCCCTTGTCTTGCCACTCTTTGATTTTGTTCACCGCAAAACGGGCTTCATCTAATTCGTTGTAAGCGCTGTAAACCGAGATAGGCTCACCGACCACGCCATCCGTCCACAACTCTTTACCCATACGCTCGGTGTTATTCGCAATCAGGGTGTTAGATGCTTCCAGAATGGTCTTAGTGGAACGGTAGTTTTGCTCAAGACGAATGGTATTCACGCTTGGGAATTCGAGCGTAAACTTCTCAATGTTCTCGACTTTTGCACCACGCCAACCATAAATCGACTGGTCGTCATCACCTACGATCATCACGTGACACTCAGGACCCGCCATCATACGTAGCCAAGCATATTGAATGTTGTTGGTATCTTGGAACTCATCCACCAAGATGTGCTTAAAGCGTGCTTGGTAGTGTTCACGAACGAACTTGTTATCACGCAGTAGCTCATGTGCGCGCAGCAAGATCTCCGCAAAATCGACTAAACCAGCACGGTCACACGCCTCTTGGTAAGCGGTGTACAACTGTAGATATGTCTTGGTCACTGGATCATGGTACGCATCAATGTGCGACGGACGCAGACCTTCGTCTTTCTTACCGTTAATCCACCATGCCACTTGGCGTGCAGGCCATTGCTTCTCATCGAGGTTTTGCGCTTTGATCAAACGCTTTAGCAGACGCTGCTGGTCGTCACTGTCAATGATTTGGAAATCTTCCGGTAGCTTCGCATCAAGATAGTGTGCACGCAGAATACGGTGACAAATGCCGTGGAAAGTACCATTCCACATACCGCCTGCACTGCCCATCATTAGCTCTTCGATACGTCCACGCATCTCTGCCGCTGCCTTATTGGTAAAGGTTACCGACATAATTGAGAACGGAGAAGCTTGCTCAACCGACATCAGCCAAGCGATACGGTGAACAAGAACGCGTGTCTTACCACTTCCTGCGCCAGCAAGAACGAGCAAGTTTTCTAGAGGTGCTGCAACGGCTTCACGTTGTTTATCGTTCAAACCGTCGAGTAATAGAGATGGATCCATCATGATGAGAGCTACTGGTTATTTATACATAAAAACCGATTATAACCTAAACAACCGGGTGCTGTTTAGACAAAACTTGATAAAAAAATTGATGTTTTTTTGCCCAACACATCAATTAGTTATACCTATTTGACCCTGCAAACCCATTTACTTCAGAAATTTTTCTGAAAGTTTTTTAGCCAGTTTCCTATCTTTTAAGTTAAGCAAGTTGATAACAAAAACGCCAAAACAGGCGATTCATCTTGCCAACTTAAAGTAAAGGAAATCATTCAGAGGAATTTATTATGAAAAAGTCGAATCTAGCTGTTACTGCTGCTGTTACTGGTCTTCTAGCTCTTGGTGGCACAATGCTAACTGCAGCTCCAGCTGTCGCTGCTGAAAAAGAAAAGTGCTATGGCGTTTCTAAAGCAGGTAAAAACGACTGTGCAACAAAAAGCAGCTCATGCGCTGGTACTTCTAAAGAAGATAACCAAAAAGACGCATTCGTAGTCGTACCAAAAGGTCTTTGTGACAAACTCGCTGGCGGTAGCACTTCTTCTTCATAATCTTTTATCGCTAGTAGCTATTGTGAGGATGCGTTGACGCTCAACCAACGCAAAGCCAAGACGCATCCTTCTCTTCCCGCACGATTTGAAAAGGAGTTTCACGTGAAACACCACACCTTCCACGACCTTGTTGGAGTTGGATTAAGAACCCCTCACCTCGATTACTTTAGCCAATCCCAGCCTGAGTTGTCTTGGTTAGAAATCCACAGTGAAAACTATTTCCAACCCAATGCAACAGAGCGCCATCAGCTACAAACGCTTCGCGAGCAATATCAAATTAGCTGCCACGGTATTGGTTTGTCGCTAGGTTCGGTGGAACGTGTTAGTCAAAAGCATCTTGCGCAACTTAAATCACTGATTGACTCAATCGACCCAATACTTGTTTCTGACCATTTAAGTTGGAGTGAAAACGGCGGTCACTACTTTAATGACCTGCTTCCACTTCCGTATACGGAAGAAGCGCTCAACGTGTTCACTCGTAACGTGAATGAAGTGCAGGAATATTTGCAACGCGAGATCTTGATAGAGAACCCATCTAGTTATGTGAAGTTTCAACATTCGACCATCAGCGAATGGGAGTTTCTTACCGAAGTGCAAAAGCGCACTGACTGTCGTTTATTGCTCGATTTAAACAATGTTTATGTTTCGGCGTTCAACCACGGTTTTGATTGCGACACATACCTAGATGCGATTCCAGCCGACAAAGTGGATGAGATTCACTTGGCAGGTTTTACCATTAAACAACTCGACAAAGGTGAGATATGGATTGATACCCATAGCCGCCCAGTTAGCGATGAAGTTTGGCAGTTGTTTTCACAGTGGACAAAAAAACACGGTCCACGTCATACGTTGATTGAATGGGATTTGGATATCCCCGCGCCAGAAGTCTTATTAGGAGAAGCACAGAAAGCATCGCAACTACTGTTGCAAGGCACACTTCCAAGTGAACAAAGCGAACCAAGGAAGGCATCATGAATCTAGCCACCTTACAAAGCCAGTTTGCTAAAGCCCTACACTATCAAGCACTCGGCGAAGATTGCGATATTGCCAGTGATACGTTTACCGCTGATGAACGCATGCAGATTTACCGCAATAACTTTATCGTCAGCTTAAGCGAGGTGTTATCCGCGACCTACCCGATGGTTGAAGCGCTGCTTGGTGAAGAATGCTTTGAACAGATAGCTCGCCAGCATGTTCTTTCTTACCCATTAAAAGAAGGAAATGTGGTGCATTATGGCGAAGGCTTTCAAGACACCATCATGCAGTTTAGTCAGGTGATCGCACAAGCACCTTACAGCCCTGAAGTCGCACGCTTCGAGTGGCATATCGACCTAGCTCGTCAAGTACAGTATGAACAATCCAATGCAGCGGAATTAAAACCGCTTGCGTTACTTGGCGAAGTGAGTGAAGAGCAACAACCCGCTTTAGTCTTACACCTTAAAAAGGGCTGCCGCAGCTTTGACTCCAACTACGCAGTAATCGATCTATTTAGCGCGATTCAAACTGGGCAATTCGAACAACTTAATATCAACCAATTACAGCAAGGTGTCATCTCGATTCAAGCCAATGGAGAAGCCTTGTGTCACGCACTCGATGCCGATGTGTTCCAACTGCTGCAATGTTTAGAGCAGAAGCAGAGTTTGAGCGAAATACCTGAAGTTTTACTCGCTCATCTCAATCGCATCATGGCACTCGATATTGTTGACGGCTTTACATTGCAATCAATCTAAGGAGCACTCTATGACGGATACGGTTAAAAACTTAGTGAATCGGTACGATGATTTAATCAGTACCTTACAAGCAGGCTTTGTCCCTTTACTACTTCTCTTTTGTCGCTTTTGGGTTGCTTGGGTGTTCTTCAATTCAGGACTAATCAAAATCTCGTCTTGGGATAGCACGTTGTACTTATTTGAGCTGGAATACCAAGTGCCAATACTGCCATGGGAATTGGCGGCTTATTTAGGTACGGCTGCGGAGTTGGTTCTACCGGTGTTCTTGGCACTAGGACTGATTACCCGCCCGATGGCAGCAATGCTGTTTGTGTTCAACATCATCGCAGTGATCTCTTACCCACTGTTGTGGGAGAAAGGTTTTTATGACCACCAACTTTGGGGATTGATGATTCTTATCGTAATCGTATGGGGGCCAGGACCGCTGTCTTTGGACCACATCCTGAAAAAGAAAATGACGAGCTAAAAAAATCCCCGCATCATGCGGGGATTTTTTATTATTTATTCAAGTAAGCCAGTAGCTCTTCTGCTGAGATACCTTGCTGAGCGAGGTCTTTTGCCATCTGCTCGACTTGTTCATCTTTGCGTGACTCAATCACTTGCTGAAATTGGTACACGATATCACGCAAAATTGGCAGAGGTACTTGTTTAGCCGCACTACGAATACGCTCGGAGCTTTGATTACCCAGCTCATTAAGCAACTTGCCAAACATCACCTTTTCTGGTGAATCTTCCATTTGCTCTAGAATACGAGCCATTTCATACGTGGTTAACGACATTACTTTTTGAGTTCCGTTATGGTGTCAGGAAAAGTCTGAGTGACAAATATACACGCCTTACTTACATTGGAAAATACTAAATTACACTGATTTACGCTTTCGCAAAGCTCGAGTGCCAGTTCTTCCCTGCTTTTGTAAACAGAACGACCAACGCAGGTAATAGGACCCACATATGAATTGCGATCAAGGTTTGTGGATCCAGAGATAAGCGTTGCAGTGTACCCACCAACAAACCAGAGCCACTCATTTGGAACAATCCAAGCAGTGCAGCTGCCGTGCCCGCCTTATCACCAAACGGTTCTAACGCTTTCCCTGCCGCTGCACCCAGAATGAATGCAAAACCTACAGAAGACATGAAGATAGGTAGCATGAAAGAAAGCGCGGTATTCTGACCATTCATCACTAGCATGATCACACCTGCGAGACCCAGAGTTGAGATCCCGGTGACCAAGGTGTTGTGAGTTCCAACGCGCTCCATAAACTTAGGCGCCAGCATACATGCCGCAATGTTTATCACCGCATTTACACCAAACCAGAAAGTGAATTCATTCATCGACAGCCCCATCCCCGTCATCAATACCGACGGTGCTGAGGTAACGTAAGCAAGAATAACCGCCATCGCCATCAAGCATAATGACGCATGGAAAACAAAAGATGGTGTGCTAAGCACTGCCCAATACCGACTAAGCTTAAACACGGCTTGCTTTTCTGTTGACGGGTTAGTCTCTTTCATCATGAAAAACATCAATGATCCAGACACCACAGCAAAACCAGCCATAAAGCTAAAGTTAGCACGCCAGTCAAATTGCTGAGTTAACCAGCTACCTAGAATTGGAGCTAAAGCCGGAATGAAACAAATCGCACCGTTAAGGTAGCTGATCATTTTGCCGCTTTTTTCCGGGCCAAAGATATCGCGAACTGTTGCAAAGGCTGCTACCGATGTCGCACACGCACCTAAGCCTTGTAGCAGTCGGGAAACCAACATCCACTCAATATTTTGAGCACTCCACGCCAATAAAGCGCTCATCGCGTAAATGGTGATACCGCCCAATGCAACAGTTCGACGTCCGAGTTTATCTGCTAGGGGACCTGCGAATAGCTGACCAACACCCATAGCAAATAAGAACCAAGTGATCGTGTCTTGTGCTAGCGCATTATCGACCTGAAAAGTGGAAGCAATAAGAGGTAAAGCAGGTAGATAAATATCAATCGCTAAAGGACTGAAAAGAACCAAAAGGGTCAATAACGCCATCTGTTTTTTACTATTAGAAAACTGGCTAGACACACAACACTCCGAATTGGATAAAGAACTTTGGGTAAAGCTTAATCATCTGATGATATGAATGGAAATGATGTATAATCATGAGCATTATTCCTCAGAGGAAATTCACTGTGAACGTCGAAAAACTGGCTCGTATCGATTTAAATCTATTGGTCTGCTTTAAAGTGCTGATTGAAGAGTTAAACGTTACTCGTGCGGCCCACCGATTGTGCTTAAGCCAATCCGCCGTAAGTAAATCACTGGCTAAACTGCGCATTCAATTTGATGACCCGCTTTTCACTCGAAACTCACATGGATTAACACCTACGCCGCGCGCATTGTTTCTTAAACCGAAACTGGATCTGTTGATAAATCAGTTAGAAGTGCTGACTCAACCCGAAGAGTTTTCTCCGCAAAGCAGTGAATACCGTTTTCAAATAGCAGCGGTAGAGAGTGTCTATCCTCTCATTCTACCCCATTTCTTACCGGCGATTTTTCAACAAGCACCTGGCGTGACAATTAGCACACACCCGTGGTCGGATAATACATTTAAAATGCTTCAACGCGGCGAACTGGATTTAGGCTTAACTGGAAAAGATATCGATATAAACGATGCCAAGCTGACTCTTCAACCACCCGATGACATTTGCGAGTTGGAAATTTATCGTGATTACCAAATGTGCATCATTCGCAAAAACCACCCTGCGCTAAAACAACCTTGGAATCTGGAAGCCTATCTCGCCCTACGCCATGTACAAGTACGTTGTGATGGCAACGACCGTTGGTTGCTAGATTATCGCCTTGCAGATATTGGCGCCGACCGCGATATTGCCGTCACCGTGCCCGACTTTAACAGTGCCGCAAGTTTATGTTCATACACCGACTTTATCTTTACTGCGCCAAGTCATTTTGTGCAACTTGCGGCCAAACAGCTTGATTTGGTCGTGCTGCCACTACCGTTAGAATTCCCACCTATGGCTTACACTTTATTCTGGCACCGAGATAGAGAAAACGACCCTGCATTAGGCTGGCTACGTACGATGATCACACAAAAAACCGATCACCTTAGATAAAAACACCGCGCTCAATTTGCGCTTAGCGGCTAAAATGAGTAGCTTAACTGTCGTAGTCCTTTTTGGCTCATCTATGGCCTAGTTGTACTCCGACTCTATTGAAGTGATTGCGAACCTCAATGGAATCGTAAACTGCATGAAGCAGATGGAAACAGCTCCCACACCTGAGCATGAAGGAGCGGTAATTTGAAGGAATAACACAGATGCACAACGATACCCAAAGCCGCGTGAATGCAATTCGCGAATGGCTAGCACAACATAATATTGATGCCCTACTTGTCCCACATGAAGACGAGTACTTGGGCGAATACGTACCAGCGCACAACGAGCGTTTACATTGGCTAACTGGCTTTACTGGTTCTGCTGGTGCTGCGGTAATCACCAAAGACAAAGCCGCTATCTTTGTTGATGGTCGCTACACAGTACAAGTAACAAAGCAGGTTCCTGCTGATCTATTCGAATACCGTCACTTGATTGAAGAGCCTGCACTAGATTGGATTAAAGACCATCTTGCAAATGGCGCGTCTGTGGCAATCGACCCTCGCATGCACAACTCTGCTTGGCTAGACATGGCACAAGCAAAACTTGCAGGTACCCTTGAGCTTAAGATTCTCGATAGCAACCCAATTGATGAACTGTGGCACGACCGCCCTGCTCCTGTGGTTTCTGATGTTCGCCTAATGGCAACAGAAACAGTTGGACAATCAAGTGAAAGCAAACGCCAAGAAATCGCAGAGCTCGTGAAAAAAGCCGGTGCAGACAGCGCAGTGATCACAGCACTTGATTCTATCTGTTGGTTGCTCAACGTTCGTGGTCTAGATGTCTCACGTCTACCAGTTCTGCTTTCTCACGCGATTCTGCACTCAGACTCAAGCGTGGAATACTTCCTAGATCCTGCTCGCCTACCTGCTGAGTTTGACGCTCATGTTGGTGCCGGCGTGACGGTTCATCACCCAGAAGCATTGCAAGCACGACTAGAAAACCTAACTGGCAAGAATGTACTGGTTGACCCTGCAACAAGTAACGCATGGTTTAAATTGGTTCTACAAAATGCTGGCGCATCTGTGGTGAGTAAAGCTGATCCATGCCTAATGCCAAAAGCGGCGAAGAACGCCGTTGAAATCGCAGGTATGAAAGCATGTCATATCCGTGATGGCGTGGCGATGAGCAAGTTTCTATCTTGGTTAGATGCTGAAGTCGTTGCTGGTAACCTGCATGATGAAGCGACGCTGGCAGACAAACTGGAAGCGTTCCGTAGCGAAGACCCGACACTTATGGATCTTAGCTTCGATACCATTTCAGCTGCGGGCGGCAACGCGGCAATGTGTCACTACAACCACGAAAACCAACCTGAACCTGGCAAGCTAGAACTGAACACACTTTACCTAGTGGATTCAGGCGGTCAGTACCTAGATGGCACTACAGACATCACGCGTACAATTGCGATCGGTCAGCCTTCACAAGAGATGATTAAACAATTCACTCTTGCGCTAAAAGGTCACATCGGTGTTGCACGTGCACGTTTCCCGAAAGGCACACGTGGTTACCAAATCGATACGCTAGCTCGTCAGCACCTGTGGGCGGAAGGCTACGATTACGATCACGGTACTGGTCACGGTGTTGGTCACTTCCTAAGTGTTCATGAAGGTCCAGCGAGCATTTCGAAGAAGCAAGTCGACGTGCCTCTAACAGAAGGCATGGTGCTATCCAACGAGCCAGGTTACTACCGTGCAGATGCGTTTGGTATCCGTATTGAGAACCTAGAGCTTGTTGTTGAAACCCCAACAAACGGTGACTTCCCTGTTCTGTCATTTGAGTCGCTAACACGCTGTCCAATCGACAAGCGCAACATCAATGTTGATATGCTAACTCGTCCAGAGCTTGCATGGTTGAATGATTACCATCAGAAGGTATGGGATGAGATCAGCCCACTTGTTGAGGGTGATGTGAAAGAGTGGCTTCGTCAAGCAACGCTACCAGTAGCACACAGCTAGAAGCTAGAAGCTAGAAGCTAGAAAAAAGTAGAGGGTTGATGTTTTGCATCAACCCTCTTTTCTTTACTTATGTTTCACGTGAAACATAACGATGACCAGTAGCTTTATTTGTTGATTAACCAGAATACGCTGAGTGCCAATCTCGCCATACAGGGTCAAAGCCTTTGGCTCGAATCATATCTTCCACAGAACCCGCACTTCGCTCATCACTGATCTCAAACTGCTCGAGTTCAACATCATCCATCGCATATCCACCCGGCTGAGTTTTAGATGCAGCAGACATACTGGTGATACCTAACGGTAATGCATTGTCTCTGAACTTTGGTGATTCACGAGTCGATAATGACAACTCCACTTCTGGATTCAACAAGCGATAAGCGCAAATCAACTGCACAAGCTGCTTATCCGTCATGACTGATTTTGGTTGGAGCGCGCCCTCACAAGGACGCAAACGTGGGAAAGAAATCGAGTAACGAGTCTGCCAATACGTGCGCTCAAGATAGTCCAAGTGCGCTGCCACATAAAAACAGTCAGTACGCCACTCTTCCAACCCAATCAATGCGCCAATACCGATCTTATCGATGCCCGCTTTTGCAAGACGATCGGGTGTATCCAATCGGTATTCAAAATCCATCTTATTGCCACGCAAATGGTGCTCGGCATACGTCGAAGGATGATACGTTTCTTGATAGACCATCACCGCATCCAAACCCAATGTCTTGAGCTCAGCGTATTCGTCTTGATCAAGTGGCTGCACTTCCATCGCCAAATAGTTAAAGCGCTTCTTAATCATCGGCACCATTTCGCGAAAGTATTTCATCCCCACTTTGGTTTCGTGTTCGCCAGTCACCAGCAATACGCTATCAAACTTCATGCGTTTAATGGCTTCAACTTCTGCAGCCACTTCGTCCCTATTCAAAGTGCGACGCTTGATTCTATTCTCCATTGAGAAGCCACAATAAGTACAAGCATTGGCGCACAAGTTAGAAAGGTACAATGGAATATAAAGCGACATGGTATTACCAAAACGCTTGCGAGTTGCCGAGTATGACAGCTGCGCCATTTGCTCTAAGTACGCTTCAGCCGCAGGTGAAATTAGCGCTTTAAAGTCTTCCAAATCACGCTTGGGTTTATTCAATGCTCGCTCGACATCTTGTGCCGTTTTCGCGTAGATCGACATTGAAATGTCATCCCAATTCAGCTGCTTAAATTGTTCAACGAAGCTCATGTTTTCCTCGCTTAATAGCTAAACCAATCTAGGACTAAAGCTCATCTAGGAATGACGTCAGTGGACTCGACGCAACCGCATGAGAAACCTTACCTGCAAGTCCGGCTTCATAAGCCATACGCCCCGACTCTACCGCCAACTTAAATGCTTTCGCCATCGCAACGGGATCGCTCGAAGCTGCAATCGCAGTATTGACGAGCACGGCATCCGCGCCCATTTCCATCGCACGCGCGGCATGTGAAGGTGCGCCAATACCCGCATCGACAACGACAGGAACATTAGCTTGGTCGATAATGATCTCTAGGAAATCGTGAGAAACTATCCCTTTGTTGGAACCGATCGGCGCACCTAATGGCATGACCGCTGCACAACCCACTTCTTCCAATCGTTTACACAGAACCGGATCAGCATGACAGTAAGGAAGGACAATGAAGCCTTCACGAACCAGTTGTTCAGCGGCCGCAAGCGTCTCAATTGGATCGGGCATCAAGTACTTCGGGTCTGGGTGAATTTCCAGTTTTAGCCAGTTTGTACCTAACGCTTCTCTCGCCAATTGTGCTGCAAACACAGCATCTTTAGCATTCTTTGCACCTGAGGTGTTCGGCAATAAGTTCACACCCGCTTGTACTAACGGCAACAAAATATCGTCTTGTTGGTCATTCACATCCACACGCTTCAACGCCATAGTCGCAAGTTGAGAACCCGACACCTGAATCGCTTCTGTCATTAATCGGCTGTTGGCAAACTTCCCCGTTCCCGTAAACAGTCTTGATTCGAATTGTTTATCACCAATTTTAAGCATCGACTTTAACCCCCTGCGATCGCTTGAAACAAAGAGATGCTATCTCCCTGTGAAAGAACTGTGCTAGCCCACTCACTGCGCGGCACAACATTGTTATTAATTGCAAAAACACAGCCCATTTCAGGCAGCGCAAATTGACTAATGATTTGCTGTAGATTCGACTCACTGGCAACTTGATGTGACTGGTCATTGATGACAATAGTGATCATATCTAGGTCAGCAGCGGTCATTTGTGTTGTTTGTTGTTCTGATAACGTCATTGCTTCCAACTCTCTTAATTCTGCCCATTACTCGTAAACTAAATCTGAGCACACACTTGGCACTGTTTGTCTTTACTTATCGCCATGGTTTGCCATTGCAATTTCAACCCATCAAACAGATGCAACTTGGCAGTCTCGAAATGAAACTTTCCCGTCGCCAGTTTTTGAATTGCCGCTATCGCTTGGTAGTTACCAAGTGTCCCCACCACCGGACCGACGACACCGCTCTCACTGCACTTTTGCGTTTGCGGTAATTCGTCGAACGGATACAAACAGCGGTAACAGGCTTTACTCTGCGCTTCTTGTTCACTTGGTGTTTGGTAATCAAAGACTGCGAATTGCCCTTGCCAACCAATTGCTGCCGCCGAGATGAGCGGCGTATTTTGCTCGAAACAAACTCGGTTAATTAGCTGGCGCGTTGGCATGTTATCGGTGCAGTCGAGCACCACATCCGCTAGCATCACCTCAAGCTGCAGCTGTGCTTTGTTTAATCGCTTATTGATAGCACGAACTTGAACCATAGAATTAAGTTCATTGAGTTGTTTTACAGTTGCTTCTGTTTTCGCAACTTGGAGGTCTTGTTCACGATAAATGATCTGACGTTGTAGGTTACTGCTATCAACTTCATCGTCATCGACCACAACCAATTTACCCACGCCCGCTGATGCCAAGTACAAACTCGCAGCACTTCCTAACCCACCACAACCGATGACCAGCACATGCGATTTGCTCAAACGCTCTTGCCCACTTTCAGCAATTTCAGGCAGAGCAACTTGGCGTTGATAGCGAAGGAACTGCCTATCCGTGAGCATGCTCGCCTCTCTTGGTATCCGCCAACTCACTATTCTGATCAGTGAACGTTAGCTGTCTTTCCTTCATCAGTTGTGCGAAGAACTCGATGACCGATTGAGGTGATTCTGCCAACGTAATAGCACGCACTACTGCTAAGCTAGAAACACCTGTTTGCCAAACTTGGTCAGCATTAGATTGGTCAATGCCACCAATCGCGACCGTCGGAAAGCCAAGCACATAGTCACTACCTGCTTTGTCTTTTGCGGGACGGAAAACCAACTCTGTGTTTCCGTAAGGAATGCTATCAATCAGCTTTTGATAAAGAGACAAGCGCACCAAACCTTGTGGTTTCGATGGCATCTGTTTTGTGGTGGTTGTGAAAATATGCCCTAGCGCGATGTAACTAGGATGAATTTGTACGATGCGCAGTAGCTCATAATAACCATGAGTAGAAAGACCAAGACAAATGCCGGCTTTAGTTAGCTGAGCCAAATTCGATTCTTCTATGTCTTCTTGTCCTAGGTGAACACCATAAGCGCCATGCTTGATTGCCAACTGCCAATAGTCATTGATGAACACTTGTACTTGATACTGACGACCTAGCTCAATTGCTCGAATGATCTGTTGTTCTAAATCGGCTTGTTGTGGGTTCTTTATTCGCAGTTGAATAGTGTTGATGCCTAGTGGCAGTAGACGCTCAATCCAAGCAACATCATCAACGACTGGATAGAGCCCTAGACTTTGCTTAGTTAGAGTTGGAAAGCTAACGCTCTCACCTTGTGCAGACCAACCAACTTGAATACCTAGTCGGTTATCCTCCAGTACAGGTGTGGGGAAATCATCAAATTGGTCAGCCCACTGAGTAGGTCGTCCCTCATCAAGGTTGTCACTCAACAGTGTTTCACGTGAAACATTCGCTTGTTGAGTTAGCATTCCTCGAGCAAGTGTTAACGCATCTTCGATAGGAAAATCGAGTACTGTCAGCGTTACTATCCAAGCAAGGTGATGTTCAGGATCGAACATTGCGTTGAATTTGGACTTAACGGAAAGCGCTCTCACTTCGTTGTTAATTGGGTGACGCCAGATATCAAGCTGAAGCACTTTCTCCTTTTCATCGGAAACCTGCGTATCAGCAATGCCAATATAAATCGCTTTCGACGGTTGCTTAGCACACGCTTCTACCGATAAAGAAGAGCGGTAATAGAGCACAAATGAACTCTCATGCTCAGAGTCATAACCATCAATAAGATCTGTCGTTATGTGTGTGGTCTGTTGGTCGCGAACAAGCTGAATAGATTGAGTTGGGCTCACACCCAACTCAATGTCTTCAATGCTAAAACCCTGTTCTTTCGCCAACAACAAACATTGCTGAACTAAACCTGTCAGTTCAATCAACGATGACGGAATAAGGATTTTGCTCATTAGTCACTCACCTCGGCATGTGCTGCTGGGTGGTATAGCTCAGAACCTGACTCTCTAAATTCTTGCGATTTCTGACGCATCCCCTCAAGAGGGTCATCCAGCATTTTGATTGAGATAGCTTGGTCCGCAGCAACTTGCTCTGTGTCTTTCGCATATTCTCGAACCTCTTGCGAGATCTTCATCGAGCAGAACTTTGGCCCGCACATCGAACAGAAGTGAGCAACTTTTCCAGACTCTTGAGGCAAGGTTTCGTCATGGAAAGCGCGCGCGGTATCTGGATCGAGTGACAAGTTGAATTGGTCTTCCCAGCGGAACTCGAAGCGAGCTTTAGAAAGCGCGTTATCACGAACTTGTGCACCAGGATGTCCCTTCGCCAAATCCGCGGCGTGCGCAGCAAGCTTGTAAGTTATCATGCCTACTTTCACGTCTTCTTTGTTTGGTAAACCAAGATGCTCTTTAGGAGTGACGTAGCAAAGCATCGCACAGCCATACCAACCAATCATGGCTGCGCCAATACCTGAAGTAATATGGTCGTAACCAGGAGCGACATCTGTCGTCAGCGGACCAAGCGTGTAGAAAGGAGCTTCATGACAATGCTCTAGCTGCTCTTCCATGTTCTCTTTGATCATGTGCATTGGAACATGACCAGGACCTTCGATTATCACCTGTACGTCGTATTCCCACGCTATCTTGGTCAACTCACCAAGAGTGCGAAGCTCTGCAAATTGCGCTTCGTCGTTAGCATCGGCTACCGAGCCAGGGCGCAGACCATCACCAAGAGATAGTGCGACATCGTACTTAGCACAGATTTCACAGATCTCTCGGAAGTGGGTATATAAGAAGCTTTCTTGGTGATGCGCTAAACACCATTTCGCGATGATAGAACCACCACGAGAGACGATGCCAGTAACGCGTTTTGCAGTCATTGGCACATAACGAAGTAGTAAACCGGCATGGATAGTAAAGTAGTCAACGCCCTGCTCTGCTTGCTCAATCAGGGTATCGCGCATCACTTCCCAGTTAAGGTTTTCCGCAACACCGTTCACTTTCTCAAGCGCTTGGTACATTGGCACGGTACCGATCGGAACCGGACTGTTACGTAGAATCCACTCGCGAGTTTCGTGAATATTGCGTCCAGTAGAGAGATCCATAACGGTATCGCCACCCCAGCGCGTCGCCCACACTAGTTTCTCTACTTCTTCTTCAATCGAAGAAGTGACCGATGAGTTACCGATGTTGGCGTTCACTTTGACCAAAAAGTTACGCCCAATGATCATTGGTTCGGATTCTGGGTGGTTGATATTAGAAGGGATAATAGCGCGACCTTCGGCGACTTCTTTACGCACAAACTCTGCAGTAATGTCCTTTGGTAGGTTCGCACCAAAGCTTTGACCCGGATGCTGTTGATTCAGCACTTCATCGCGATACTTGGCACGCCCCATGTTTTCACGCAGCGCGATATATTCCATTTCTGGGGTAATAATACCTTTGCGAGCATAGTGCAATTGGGTCACACAATGGCCATCTTTGGCACGTCGAATACGTGGTAGATTACCGTAACGAAGATCGTCTAGTGTTTCGTCTTCTAAGCGTTCTTTGGTGTACACCGAGCTTACTTCATCAAGTAGCTCAGTATCGGCACGCTCTTCAATCCACCCTTCTCTCAGCTTAGGTAAGCCGCTATAGAGGTCTATGGTGTGCTCTGGATCTGTGTATACACCCGAGGTATCGTAAACGCGTACTGGCTCATTAGGCTCGAAAATAGGCGCTTCTTTTGTGCCTCCAATAAGGCTATCAGCGAGTGATATTTCACGCATTGGCACACGAATATCTGGACGTGAGCCTTCTACGTAGACTTTGCTTGAATTGGGGTACGGTTGTACCGAGAGTGTATCAATGAACTGTTTTGCTTCCAGTCTCGCTTGTTTGCGACTCGACATAGCATTTTTCCTTGCTTTGTTATACTAGATAAAAAGTAATTGGATAAAAATGCTTGGCGGATAGATGCGACAAGAGGAGTCAAATTAAGGCTAGTTAAAGCTTACGATATTTGCCTGTAACAACATTCGACTTTTGATAGATCAACCAGAAAGAACTCCGGTGTGAATATCTTCTCTTGTTCCCTTCGCAGATTCTAATCTGATCAGGTTCAACGGATCCCGAATTAACGGTCTCAGCCTTATGGCACTCCGACAAGTGATGTCAGTATATAAAAACGGCTTGGTGAAACCAAGCCGACCTGTTCAACTTTTAACTACTTTGCTAGCTGCGCATCAATAATTGAAAGCCTATCCACGCAGCTGAAATACTTAACACGACATTCAACAATACGTTCAACCCCATCTTAAAGAAAGCGCCCTGCTGCATAAGCAACACATTATCCATCGAGAAGGTGGAAAACGTCGTTAGTGCCCCTAAAAAACCCAAGCCAATCACTTGTCGCCAAGGTTCTGTTGCCAAAAGTTCATTATCGAAAGCTGCTATCAATAAGCCCATCATAAATGAGCCAACAACGTTAACGGTTAACGTACCATATGGAAAACCACGCCCCAATAAAATGACACAAAGTTCAGAAATTAAGTAACGAGAACATGCACCAAATGCACCACCCAATGCAATAAAACCCAAAACGGATAGTTGTCCCATAATTCCCCCAGAAAAGTTAATGGCGACATTGTAATCAAATTTACGGCAATAGTGATTATACAATCTTAGAATTCAGCAAAGTATAGCGCTTAAAACTTATCAAGATTTTAAAAGTTACAGGAGTCACTTTACTTCGATGTAACCCATCAAACCCGTCTTCATGTGTTCGATCACATGACAATGGTACATCCAACGTCCTGGGTTATCTGCAACAAATGCCGCTTTCGCACTGCCGTTATTTCCAAGCAAGACCGTATCGGTATGAAACGGTTCGTCGAGTTTTTTGCCATCTAACTCAAGAACCGTAAATGTGTGTCCATGAAGATGAATAGGATGATGATATTGGGTGACGTTCTTTAGGTTGAAGATATAGGTTTTTCCCATCTCCAATGTTGAAAGCGGCGCTGGAATATTATCTTTGCTCATTCCCTCCCAAGCCCGTTTGTTCATCAGCCAGAACTTAGGTATCGCTTTGCCCGATTTATCAGCAGGAGTGATCGCCCCCTCCCACTCAAACACATAATCGATTTGCTCTGCATTTTTCAAATCGAGAGCTGGCACAGGGTTGAGAGGTAATAAAGGCAGTTTCTGGTTGCTCGGCAAGTCAGACTCAACAACGTCAAACTCGCACAAAGGGAATGGGAAGCGTCCTTTCATTTGACGCACATAAACACGTGTTCCAGCCTTCGGAGCAATCAATCCGATATCTAACCTCATTCCCGGACCAATTTTGTGCTGAGTGAGCTTATAAGGCGCTTTAACAGGATTACCATCAATAGCAATAACCCAAGCCTCTGCACCTTCAATAGCGATCGGGTAAGTAATGGTATTATCGACATTAGCAATTCTTAATCGCGTAGTGGCATTCTGCTTCAGCGTATAAACAGGTTCATGCACACCATTGACGCTACTCCACTCTCCGGGAGTCCCCATACGAGCGCTCAAGCGCGGCACCATAAGGTTCTTCCACTGACCTAGTTTGTCTAAATGCCAATGCTTGAGGACGACTTCATGCTCTTCATCAAACTGAACCGGCTCTGCCTCTTCAACGACAATTAGCCCGACTAAGCCCATACCAAGCTGCTTCACACTATTCATATGTGGGTGATACCAAAATGTGCCCGCATCTGGTGGTGTAAATTCATAAACGAATGTTTCACCTGGCATGATAGGCTGCTGGCTCAAGAAAGGGACACCATCCATTTCAATAGGGATTCGCAAGCCATGCCAGTGGATTGTAGTCGGCTCTGAAAGCTTGTTAGTAAACCGAATTATAACTTTCTCGCCTTGGCGACAACGAATCACAGGCGCTGGAATCGAACCATTAAATGCGAGTACGTCTGTGTTAAACCCAGGGACCAATTCTGCAGTAGAAGGCTCTGCAGTGATATCGTATATATATTGCCCCTGCTTATTAGTGCTCCTAGATAGAGAACATGCAGGTAGAACGGCAAGCGCGGAGATTGCTAAGGATGATTGAAGAAAGCGTCGACGAGATATATCCATACATAGTTACTCATTAATCCAGATCGGTTGAGTGTAACTAAATATAAATAGTGATTCCCCTTTATTATTAAAATTTCGGGCCACTGATCATTACAGCTAACTGTAGTTTTGTTCGTTCAGTAGATTAAATGCTGCCAAAGTACAGCAGAAAGCCATACTTACGGGATAAGAGTAGAAATAAGCTGTAATAATGAGAAGAAACCAGATACAAAAAAGGCTCTGACCTAAGTCAGAGCCTGATATGTGGCAGGGGTGGAGAGATTCGAACTCCCAACACGCGGATTTGGAATCCGCTGCTCTGCCAATTGGAGCTACACCCCTATAGAATTTTCATATTCTAGATTTGACAAAACCTCGCATAAGCGAGGTTGTCGATATTAAGTGGCGGAGTGGACGGGACTCGAACCCGCGACCCCCGGCGTGACAGGCCGGTATTCTAACCAACTGAACTACCA
>NZ_JAWOTD010000034.1:0-38005 GCF_033338715.1 Vibrio sp. Vb1337
ACCATGGGCGCATACATTGTTATGTCGTTCTTCTGTGCTCAGTTCCTATCTGCATTTGCTCAGTCAAACATCGGTACGATGCTAGCGTTGTATGGCGCAGAAGGCTTAAAAGCGATGAACCTACCAGGTGAAGTGACCATCATCGGTATGATACTTCTAACCGCGTCTGTAAACCTACTTATTGGTTCGGCATCGGCAAAATGGGCTTTAATTGGTCCAATCTTAGTGCCAATGCTAATGGCGGTTGGTATCTCGCCTGAGCTGTCTCAAGCGGCTTACCGTGTGGGTGACTCTGTATCGAACATCATTTCGCCTCTAATGGTATTTTTCCCTCTTGTAGTGGTTTACTGTCAGCGTTATGTGAAGTCGGCTGGTATCGGTACGCTTGCGTCACTAATGATGCCATTCTCGATCGCAATGCTGATCGGTTGGTCTATCTTCCTAGTTGCTTATTGGATGGTAGGTATCCCGCTAGGCATTCAAGCTCCTTACACTTACACAATGTAAAAACGTGTAGGGTGTGAAAGCCGCTAATTGGCAGCCGAAAAGCGCAGGTCTTCGATCTGCGCTTTTTTGTTCTCGCACAACGAACATCGATAGGTCTTGTAACTAGGTTTTTTGGGGTTGCAGACTTTGTCCCGTGATGTGTTGCTGTAGTGAAACCGAAGTTGGTGATAAAATTCCCGACTTCAATCGTTTTTTGTTTCTTTGGAGCCTCCTTTGTCTAACCATCCGTTTACCCCTCAAGATGAATTGTTTATGCGCAGAGCGATGGTGCTTGCCGAGCAAGCAGAAGCTGAGGGGGAAGTACCTGTCGGCGCAGTGCTTGTCAAAGATGGTGAAATTATCGCTGAGGGGTGGAATCGCTCTATTGGTACTAATGACGCTACCGCACATGCTGAGATCCAAACACTGCGTAAAGCAGGCCAAAAGCTAGAAAATTACCGCCTTCTGGATACGACGTTATATGTAACACTTGAGCCATGCCCAATGTGTGCCGGAGCCTTATTGCATAGCCGCGTTAAGCGGGTTGTTTTTGGAGCGCCAGATTTAAAAGCTGGAGCAGCAGGAACAGTGCTTAATTTGTTTGAAAGCCAAGCCGCTTACCATTACGCCTTAGTTGAAAAGGGGCTGCTAGAAGATGAGTGCCGCACTCAGCTACAAGCGTTTTTTAAGCGCCGCCGAAAGGAAATTAAAGCGAAGAAGCAAGCACAAAAAGCATTAGAAAATGGAGAGAGCGAACAAGGTAGTGGGAGTAGTGAGGGCTAGCAAACACCTACAACGTGGTAGATGTTTGCTTGGACGCACTAGTGATTGACTAAATGTACAAAAACACGATTACGTGAACTTACTTTCTTTTTCATACATGTCAGTTTACGTTTACGTCGGATAGCAGCTACTGTGTTATTTAAACGCTTTGACTGCACTCTACGTCTTCTCATATTCAAACCTCCTGCAGACAAGACTTATACCAGTAAAGCGCGGCTCATCGATGCTTGGCAATAGGCTCGATAATCGCACTAAACATTGTATGGTTTAAACGTTCTTCATTTGACTTCTGCATTGCACAGAGCCAGCAAACAATTTCAATACGATGCTTAATAATAGGAGTGACGTTATTTCGGCAGAGTGTAGCCGAAAGTGCCGCTTCATCAAGTGAGCTAAACCATGTGGTTGTAAAGTAATCTGTTACAAAGCAATCAGTTTTACTAACGATGAAGAAAAGGCGACCAACCAAAGGAATGGTTGAGTGTGGTTGGTGTCACTCAGAATATTGGATTCTAGATAAGTTTTCGTTAGGACTCAATAAAAATGACGAGCTTCATAGGCTCGTCATTTTTTAGTTTACCGCGGGTTTATTCTTCAATGCTTTCTTGTTCGGTATCTTCTTCAACCGTGACGTCAGAAGCGCCAGAGACTTGTTCTACGACGGTCTCTACTGCGCCCGATATCAAAATGGCGGGGTTGAGCGGCGGAATCACTTGCAAGTCATCGCTATTCTCATCAATCGCTGGCTGTTGGCTGACATGACCAATGATGGATTGGTAGTAACGTCGAATATTTTCTACGTAATTACGCGCTTCATCGCCTCTGGCATACCCATAGCGAGTTTGACTGTAATAGCGCTTCTGACGTAGTAAAGGCAGCCTGTCTTTTACATCCGCCCAAGCGTTCGGATCGCCACCTTGTGCTTTGGTGAGTCGTCGTGCGTCCATCATGTGGCCGTAACCAATATTGTATGAAGCTAACGCAAACCATATTTTTTCATGCTCGTTGATGCTATCAGGCACGCGACTTACAATACGACGTAAGTACTCGACACCACCACGAACAGATTGCTCAGGGTCTAAACGGTTTGTTACCCCGACGCTTTTCGCTGTTGGCAGAGTCAGCATCATCATCCCTCTTACACCTGTTGGCGATTTTGCCGCTGGCTTCCAGTGTGATTCTTGATACGCCAATGCTGCAATTAAGCGCCAGTCGAACTCTTCGCTGTACTTTTGGAATAAAGGTGCCCACTTAGGCAATTTGTCATCCAGAGCTCGAATGAATGCGCGAGTATCAACGTAGTCAAATGCTTCAATATGACCAATGTACTTCTCTTCGAGAGTGGACAGTTCTCCTGATTGTTTAATGTTACCGAAAAACTCTATCAGCATCGCATACAAACTTTCGTCCTCAGAGCGTCGAGTAAACCACGATACTGGTTGATCTTCTGTAAGTTCAAACGCGAGCGCAAGGTCGGGATAAAGGCGCTGAGCTAGGGAAAGTTCCACCGAATCAGTCACAGTAAAACGTAACTCACCCGTCGATACGTATTTGAGTAAGTCTCTCGTGTCAGCATCACCAACAATTTCAAACTGAAGTTCTGGATACTGCTTCTTTAACGCTGTTAGGGTCGGAACATATTGCGATTGTTCAACGATCTTTAATGTTTGAGCGCCTGCATTTGTATCTTCGTCGGACTCGTCGTCTTTCGAGGCTTGGTATTCAATGAGTTGTTCGATATCTCGTGGTCGAAGTTGCCCTTTTTTATATACCACTTGTTGGCTTACATAATAATAGGCCGGGCCTGGTCTAAATCGTTTGACTGCTTGTGACGTTTGATTTAAACCCGTAGCGATGATATCGATATCTCCTTTCTTAAGAGCAGGAAAAAGCTCAGCCTGGCGAAAGGCTGGTTTAATCTCGAGTTTGACGCCGAGCTGCTCCGCAAACTGACGCGCCAATTCGTAATCCAACCCTGCGGGACCATCGGGACCTATGTAGTAGGAAAGCTGATTGTTTAGCGTGCCAACACGAAGCACACCACGTTCTTGAATTTTTTCAAATTCACTTTTGGGCTCCGACTCAATCTGGCAAGCTGAGAGCAAAAGAACAGAAACTAAAATTAGAGCACTGCGCTTGAGCCGGTTGAAGTGACTTATTTGCATTAATAGGTACATCTTGGAAAATTTCTATTTGCCTTTATATCAAAGCGAGCTCATGGGGCAAAGTGAATCACACACTTATAACGTGACATTGTGTGTTTTATCGACATTTTAGTTGTAATTCAAATTTGACAAAAAAAATGACGCAAACGGTTGCTTTTGGTGTTACATCACAAAAACAATTACTATATAATGCGCTCGCAATGACGAGGTGGAATCGGCATAGGTTCGACAGGGCTTATTTTAAGTGTCTGAATTTATTCCAATATCACCTTAATCAATTGCATAAGAGACCTAAGCACATGAGAATTTTGCGTGGCTCCCCAGCTCTTTCTGAGTTTCGTGTTAATAAACTACTGGAACTTTGTCGTGAACAAGATCTGCCTGTAACTGGCATTTATGCCGAGTTTATGCACTTTGCCGATCTAAAGTCAGACCTTGATGACCAAGAGTTAGAAAAACTTGAAAAGTTACTAACTTACGGCCCAACCATCGAAGAGCATGAGCCTGAAGGTCTTCTACTTCTTGTCACGCCTCGTCCTGGCACTATCTCGCCTTGGTCTTCTAAATCTACCGATATCGCTGTTAACTGTGGTCTGGATAAAGTGAAACGTCTAGAGCGTGGTACGGCTTATTATGTCGAGTCTTCAGTTGTTCTATCAGAAGCTCAAGCTGACGCTGTTAAAGCGTTAATTCACGACCGCATGATGGAAACAGTATTCACAGAATTTGAAGCCGCATCAGCATTATTTACTGTTGCAGAGCCTAAGCCTGTCGCACATGTTGATATCTTAGCTGGCGGTCGTCTTGCGCTTGAAGAGGCAAACGTTTCCCTTGGCTTGGCACTCGCAGAAGATGAAATTGATTACTTGGTAGAGAACTTTACTAAGCTTGGGCGTAACCCAAACGACATTGAATTGATGATGTTTGCTCAGGCGAACTCAGAGCATTGTCGCCACAAAATTTTTAACGCAGATTGGACAATCGACGGGGTAGATCAACCTAAGTCTTTGTTCAAAATGATCAAAAACACTTTTGAAACGACACCTGACTATGTGCTGTCTGCATACAAAGACAACGCAGCCGTTATGACAGGTTCTAAAGCGGGGCGTTTCTTCCCTGACCCTAAATCTCGTCAATACACGTACCACCATGAAGATACGCACATCTTGATGAAGGTAGAAACGCACAACCACCCAACGGCAATCTCTCCGTGGCCGGGCGCATCGACTGGCTCAGGCGGTGAAATCCGTGACGAAGGCGCGACGGGTATCGGCGGTAAGCCAAAAGCGGGTCTGGTTGGTTTTACAACCTCTAACTTACGTATTCCTGGTTTTGAACAGCCATGGGAAACCGACTTCGGCAAGCCGGGTCGTATTGTGAATGCGTTAGACATCATGCTTGAAGGCCCTCTAGGCGGCGCGGCATTCAACAACGAATTTGGTCGTCCAAATCTATTGGGTTACTTCCGTACTTACGAAGAAAAAGTCACTTCTCATGCGGGTGAAGAAATTCGTGGTTACCACAAACCAATCATGATTGCTGGTGGAATGGGTAACATCCGCGATGAACACGTACAGAAGAAAGAGATCCCTGTGGGTGCGAGCCTAATCGTACTTGGTGGTCCGGCAATGAACATCGGTCTTGGTGGTGGTGCGGCATCTTCCATGGCATCTGGTCAGTCAGCAGAAGATCTGGACTTCGCTTCAGTACAGCGTGAAAACCCAGAGATGGAACGTCGCTGTCAGGAAGTGATCGACCGTTGTTGGCAGTTAGGCGACGACAACCCAATCGCATTTATCCACGATGTGGGTGCAGGCGGTATCTCTAACGCATTGCCTGAACTTGTCGACGACGGTGAGCGTGGCGGTAAGTTCCAATTACGCGATGTACCAAACGATGAGCCGGGCATGAGCCCACTGGAAATCTGGTGTAACGAATCACAGGAACGTTACGTTCTAGCGGTAGCGCCAGAAAACATGGAAGCATTCGACGCCATCTGTAAGCGTGAACGCGCACCGTATGCAGTGGTGGGTGTGGCGACAGAAGAGCGTCATCTAACGCTAGAAGATTCTCACTTCGACAATACGCCAATCGATATGCCAATGGATATCCTGCTTGGTAAGCCACCGAAGATGCACCGTGACGCAACCACACTAAAAGTGGAAAGCCCTGCCATTGTTCGTGATGGTATTGAGCTTAATGAAGCGGTGGATCGCGTACTTCGTCTTCCTGCTGTTGCAGAAAAAACATTCCTAATTACTATCGGTGACCGAACAGTAACGGGTCTGGTTGCTCGTGATCAAATGGTTGGCCCTTGGCAGGTACCAGTAGCAAACTGCGCAGTAACAGCGGCAAGCTACGACACTTACCATGGCGAAGCAATGTCGATGGGTGAGCGCACGCCAGTGGCATTACTAGACTTTGGAGCATCGGCTCGCCTAGCCGTTGGTGAGTCACTAACGAACATTGCGGCAACAGACATCGGTGATATTAAACACATTAAACTGTCTGCGAACTGGATGTCTCCAGCGGGTCACCCAGGTGAAGATGCGGGTCTTTACGAAGCAGTGAAAGCGGTTGGTGAAGAATTGTGTCCTGCTTTAGGTTTGACTATCCCAGTTGGTAAAGACTCCATGTCGATGAAAACCAAGTGGGAAGAAAACGGCGAGAGCAAAGAAGTCACATCTCCACTGTCGCTAGTTATCACGGCATTTGGTCGTGTGGAAGACGTACGTAAGACCGTGACTCCACAACTACGCACTGACAAAGGAAATACTTCTCTAGTTTTTGTTGACTTGGGTAACGGCAAAAACCGCTTAGGTGCGACAGCATTGGCACAAGTATACAAACAGCTGGGTGACAAACCTGCTGACGTAGATAATGCAGAGCAGCTAAAAGGCTTCTTTGATGCAATGCAAGCGTTAGTACGTGATGACAAGTTAGTGGCCTACCACGATAAAGGCGACGGCGGTCTGTTTGTTACACTGGCTGAGATGGCGTTCGCGGGTCACTGTGGCGTAAAAGCGAACATCGCAGAGCTGGGTGACGATGCGCTAGCCGTTCTATTTAACGAAGAGCTAGGTGCGGTTGTTCAAGTTAAGAATGATGATCTAGATTCAGTTCTATCTACTCTGGCGGCAAACGGGTTAGAGGCATGCTCACATGTGATTGGTTCTGTTGAAGCTTCAGACGACTTTGTTATCACTTCTGGTGATGCAGTTGTGCTTGAACGTTCACGTACCGAACTACGCGTTATCTGGGCTGAAACAACGCATAAGATGCAAGGTCTACGTGATAACCCAGCGTGTGCAGACCAAGAGCACGAAGCTAAGAAAGACAACTCTGACCCTGGTCTAAACGTTAAGCTCAGCTTCGACGTAAATGAAGACGTAGCAGCACCGTACATTGCGAAAGGTGCTAAACCTAAGATGGCAATTCTACGTGAGCAGGGCGTTAACTCCCACGTCGAAATGGCAGCAGCGTTTGACCGAGCTGGTTTTGAAGCAACCGACATCCATATGAGCGATATCCTAACAGGCCAAGCGGTACTGGATGAATACCATGGCCTAGTAGCTTGTGGTGGCTTCTCTTACGGCGACGTATTAGGTGCGGGTGAAGGTTGGGCTAAGTCTATCCTGTTTAACGCACAAGCTCGTGAACAATTCCAAGCCTTCTTCAACCGTGAAGAGACGTTCTCTTTAGGTGTATGTAACGGTTGCCAGATGCTATCAAACCTGAAAGAGCTGATCCCAGGTGCAGACTTGTGGCCACGTTTTGTGCGCAACGAATCTGAGCGTTTTGAAGCGCGCTTTAGTCTAGTTGAAGTTCAGAAATCTGACTCTGTATTCTTCGACGGAATGGCTGGTTCGCGCATGCCAATCGCGGTTTCCCACGGTGAAGGGCGTGTAGAAGTACGTGATGCAGAGCACCTAGCAGCGATTGAAGCATCAGGTACGGTTGCGATTCGTTACGTGGATAACCTCGGTAACCCAACACAACAATACCCGAACAACCCGAATGGTTCGCCAAACGCGATTACTGGTTTAACAACAGCAGACGGTCGCGTAACTATCATGATGCCTCACCCAGAGCGCGTATTCCGCACAGTTGCAAATTCTTGGGCTCCGGAAGGTTGGGGTGAAAATGGCGCTTGGATGCGTATGTTCCAAAATGCCCGTAAGAATATTGGTTAATTAACCAAAAGTTAATCTAGCTTAAGTAAAGCGTTGGTTGAGAGACCAGCGCTTTCTTTTTTCTTATCACTCTTTTTTCTTCGTCGCTCTTTCTAGTGACTTGGCGAAACGTTGCTTTGTTCTGCCTCTTCTTTGTCATCTATTATCTAGCGTAAAAAACTTGCAGCGTTTAGATTACTTTTATGCTCTAATACCGCGCTTACCAAGGGATGGTGTTAAACAGCTCAGCTTAGATGGAGTTATCAAGTTGACCGAATCCCTGATTGATCCCTAAATCCCTTAGGAAATGAAAGAAATGTCTAAGAATCCAAAATTTGCTATCCGCGTCACTGAAAAACGTAACGGCTGGAGCGCAGAAATCACTCGCCAAGTGACATCTCGTAAGACTGTAGTATCAAAGCGTGAAACAGGCTTTGACAGCGAAGAGAAAGCACAAGCTTGGGCTGAACAAGAACTGGCTGGATTTATCCAAAACCAAGTGGTTCGTAACGAGCGTAAAGCAGCGCAACGTCAAGAGCGCGAAGCAGAACAACTAGCGGCAAAAGTTCGTAAAGAAGAAGCCCGCAAAGCACGTGAAACCGAAGTAGACACTGACGAAGAATAAGTTTAAATCGGTGAGATGGTGACGTTACCCATCAAACAAATAGTGAAAATGCCCTGAGTTTTGTCTCAGGGCATTTTTTATTTATATCGGCTAAAAACAATCCGACGATACGGACAAGCTAAACGTGCCGTCTTCAGGGGCTGCAAATTGTTTATTGCCAGGAAGAAGGTGAGGGTTATTAGCATAAGTGCGATGTGTCGATTTGACCTTTGCAGAATGTCTTTCCGGTAAATCAAAGTGTTGTAAGCCGTCAGATAGATCGTTTGCTTCACCGTAGTCGAAATGTGTTGCGACGTCTTTGGGCTGCTTGGCGTAACGACAGTGATCCGGCTTACCATCTTCGTGCCAAGTTAAAGAGTTAGTTTTTGCATCTAGATTCAGGTTATTTGCTGTTGGCTGTGCGTAAAAATCTTCTGAAACTTGGTGCTTGCTTTGTTCTTGTAAGTAGTCTGCAATGTTCTCAGAAGCTTGCGCTAGGCTACCTACAGGGAAGAAGCAAATCAGAAGAAGCCGTGTTTTTAGATTGTTCATAATGTGTATGCAAGCAAAAGGAAATGATAATACTGATAAATAAAACGGCGTGCAATTATGGCCATTGGATACGATATAACAGGGCAGTTAATGTCTGCCCTGCATCTTTTAGGTATGGTTAGTATTGATAAGTGAGGTGCAGTTTGACTTCGCGACCAGGCGAAGGCACGCCATTAGATAGGTATGCTTCGTAGTAACGATCGGTTAAGTTTTTCACAACCGCGCCAACGCTCAAGCCTTCGACTTGTTGTATTTCCCAAACCACGTAAGCGTTTTGTAGCGTGTATTGCTCACTTGGCGATTTCACTTTTAAATTATTACCGCTTGCCTTGGTTTTGGTTTGCGCATCATACCAACGGACTTCCCAGCCCGTACGTAAACCAGGAATCCATTCGTAACCCAAACCCAGATTAATGTTTAATGGCGGTACATCAGGATGATCATCATCTGAACCTGTAGAGTCAGATAGGCTACCTTTGTTTTTGCCGCGAATGTAACTTGCTGAGAAATTACTGTAGAAATCTTCAATCCGGTATTGTGAAATTAGCTCAAAGCCATAGTTTTTAAAGCCATCTAGGTTTGTATTCCAGCTTTGTAACTCAGTAGTATTTTTGTCGAGGTTTTCGCCCGTTCGTATATCAACTGTGTCGCTAACATCGTTATAGAACATAGTTAACTCTGTTGCGAGGTTATCGCGAGAGTTCACCAGCCCTTCCGTTAAGTTGATAACGCTTGCTTGATAAGCATGGATACGAGACACGTCCAGATTCAAAGCAGTAGCCGTAGCGGTAGCTCGCGCATATTGCACTGAGTAGATGTTATCAACGGTTGGTGCTTTTAAAGCGTAGGCGTAGGAGGCGTTTAAACGCGTATTATTGCTCGCATCAAAGTCGATATCCAAACGTGGGCTAAAGCCTTTATGCGTCGTTTCACCGTAGTTATGTCCGGCAGCTGGATCATTATAATCCGGCGCTGCGTTCCCTTTTCCTTCACTCTTGATGTATTCGTAACGCAGAGAAGGTGTGATTGTTAGGCGGTCTGTTGCTTGATAGTGATCAGCAATGTAAGCGGCATAAATTGACTGCGTGCCAGATGGTTCGTAGTAAGGGGTGTACCAACCGTAGTTTTTCGCTTCATTACTGTCGTATGATGCGTTGAATACCAACGAGTCTCTATCGGTTTTTTGATATTGAAGCCCAGTGACTAGAGTGTGGTCTCCGAATTGCGCTTGGTTAAACACATCAACGTAGTCACGCTCGTAACTCAGCCATGACTCATGACCGTAACTGCCAACAGAAACGAACATTTTCTCGAATGCTACGTCAGGGCGAACCCAATGACGATCGTTTTCGGAACGTGCCATTTTGATATTGAAATCAATATACGGGTTAGTCGGCATGTAGTGGTAAGAGATGGTTGTGGTGTTGTCCGTGTATTTGTTATCGACGGTGTAAGCGTATTGGGCTTTTTCTAATGAGCCGTATTTCTTGATATTGTATTCGGTGATGTTAGGCATTTTTCCGCGGCGGTTAGCCCAAGGTTTACGACCTTCATCTTTGTAGCGAGTATGGCTAATTTCAAACTCGTGATCGTTATTTTCATAACCGACCTTTACGAGCATGTTTTCTTGCTCATAACCTGAGTAATCTAGCGTTTCACCACCTCCGACTTTAATGTCATCAGAATCTTTTACCGAGCCATTCGCTAGAAAATAAAAACCAGTATCGTTTTTACCATAGAGTGTTAGTGTGTAGGCGTTCTCATCGCCGTTGGTGTTGTATGCACTTGAGATGCGAGCACCAAAGTTTCTTTCGCCGTACAGGAGATCATCGACACTTTTGGTTTTAATGCGAATGGAGCCACCAAACTTCCCGTTGAGTGCTCGATAGTCGTGCGCGCCCTTGATAATTTCTGCTTCGCCAATTAAGAACGGATCAAAAAAGAAGGTACCGTAGCGGTATTGTTGAAAGCCAATTGGAGCGCCATCGACAAAGACGGCGATATCGCTTGGATCATCAAAACCACGAATGTTAATACGTTCGCCACCAGAACGACCGCCACCATCTATTGATGCACCGGGAACGGCATCGATCATTGAGGCAAAATTAGAGTACTGTTGCTCTTCAATCTCTGACCAATTAATGGTGGTTTGCGCAGGCTCAGCAATGGTAATAGGTTTGGCATAACGAACGCCTATGACTTCAAGCTCTTCATTTGGCGCTGTCTCGGCATATGAATAAAGAGGGAAGAGCAAAGCCAGTGAAATGAGATTTACTTTGAATGGATGACTTTTTAATCTTTTCATATTGATGATTTATAGTGTTTTTATGAAGCTGGGATTATAAGAACATTATTACGATTAATAAATGATAATGAGATTAATTATCAGATGTGTTTTTGCGACGGATTGTAAAGTTTTTTATCCATTCGTGGAAACTACGATAAGTATCGTTAGCGTACATAAAACAAAAAGCCCAGCATCATGGACGCTGAGCTTATTGGCTTTAAACAAGATAGTGCGAGCACTGTTGCTCCTTTTGAGCTAATCAGGCGCCTACTTAGTAGGAATTACTGAGTTTCTAACGGTATCTGTCCGGTGGTCAGCGGCTCGGCATCGAATTCAGTGAGGCCTTCAATATAGCTTTCGACTGCTTGCTCTAAAGCATTATCACCTTGGTTAAAATAGGCAAGGTGGAAAATTGCATCGCCTTCGTTCACCAACGGTAATGTTTGTTGACCGATAACCAAACCACGCTTCGGGGCTTTTAGTTCTATCTCATCATGACCAAGAGGAGAGCTAATATAAGCGAGCGTTTCACCCTGTTCTACTTTGTCTCCCAGATTAACGACAGTACGCAAAATGCCGTTACCTGACGCGCGAACCCAGCTGGTGGACTTCGCTATGATAGGCTCAGGCAGCTTTTTCCTGCTCGCTCGCAACATACCAATGGCTTGCATTACGCGCCGAACCCCGAGCACACCAGCGCTGATCGAAAGTGGATCAAAACGCAATGCTTCGCCAGCCTCGTAGGTGAGCACTGGAATATCACATTTTTCTGCTTCACTGCGTAAAGAGCCATCACGCAATGCTGAATCAACAATCACTGGCGTCGAAAATGCTTGAGCAATACGTAGAGTTTCTGGGTTGCTTAAGTTTGCGCGAATCTGTGGCAAGTTCGTGCGATGAATTGCCCCTGTGTGTAGATCCAAAATGTAGTCACAACGCTTGGCAATGTTGTTAAAGAACCCGTGTGCCATACGAGATGCAAGTGCGCCTTTTTCACTGCCAGGAAAGCAACGGTTGAGATCTCGTCGGTCGGGCAAGTAACGAGATTTATGGATGAAACCAAAAACGTTAACGATAGGTACTGCAATGACAGTGCCTTTCAGTTTTTGTGGATCCAGTTGGTTAATGATCTGACGAACGATTTCTACGCCATTAAGCTCATCACCATGGATAGCAGCATTCACCATTAACACTGGTCCTTCTTGTTTCCCATGGATGATTTCCACAGGAATAGATAAAGGCGAATGTGTATATAGCTTCGCTGCTTCAAATTCGATCTCTAATCGTTGTCCTGGTTGTATTTGATGTCCTAAGAGCTCAAACACTTTGCTTTTTTTACTTCTGGCCATAAACCATCTCTGTCAAATGCGTCATCAGCAATGTAACAATTGCTGCAAAATCGCACTAATCATTCTCATTAAGGACACGACAAATTACTTTAATCGTCATGCGTGAAATTTTGGTATGTGTGAAGTTTTTGTTTTCAATATGATCTTTTCTATCAGTTTAATACATAACAAGACATAGAGAAGAGTGCGCAATAATAGCCTTAAAAAATGTGACTGTATTAAAAATAATACTGTTCATGGAGGACAAAAAAACGGACTTTTAACCCTACTTTTTATCCGATAATATCCGCGCCGAATTTGAGGTTTCACACTTTCTAACTAGAGGTTTTGATGAAAAAGGCAATTGCTAAAATTGGTGCATTGACTGCGGTAGCAGTTTCACTTTCAGGTTGCGTAGGTAGTAATGCCGTGACAGGTTATGTTATGGGGTTTAACTTGAAAGCTGTTGACAACCGTTACGCTCGAGGTGGTCTAAATATGCTTTTAGCGCCTGTTTATGGTGTCGCGATCGCAGCGGATTATATCGTGTTTAACTCTCTAGAATTTTGGACGGGTAAGAACCCGTTAAATGGTAAGCCACATATCTTCGATACAAAGGTAGATACTTACATTGATGTCAATCACCAGTTAGATAAGTCGTTAACGACTGCACCAATCGCACCATTAGCGGATAACCGTGTCATTGAGCAGGGGCGAATGCAGCAAATCGATGAGAACACCGTTCAAATGGATATTACTTACAGTAACGGTGAAAAGGCGACACTCATGGGTGTACGCGATGGTGAGTTTGTTACTTACTACATTGATGGTGAAGTTGCTGCACAAACCTCAATGGATGAGTTAGCCGCTTACGCGCAAAACCGTGTGTAGTTGGGTTCAACTAAACCAAAAAAAGGGTGCCGTATGGCACCCTTTGTCGTTTTTCGTGATTGAATTATGCTTTCTCTGGAATCGCTTCTAAAAGCGCGACCATCTGTTCCCAGTACAACTGAACAGTATCAATCTTCACTTTCTCATCTGGAGAGTGAGGGAATTTTATTGTTGGACCGAAAGAAACCATATCCATGTGTGGGTATGGTTCTTTAAATAGGCCACACTCAAGACCAGCATGGATGACCATGATGTTCGGCTTATGACCGTAAATGCCTTCATACATATCACGGAAAATTGCCATGATCTCGGAATCTGCATCTGGCTTCCAGCCAGGGTAAGCGCCTGAGAACTGAATTTGTGCGCCTGCTAGCTCAGTAATCGAGCGCAGCATGCTTTCCACTTGGCTACGGCCAGAGTCAATGAGAGAACGAATCAAGCAAAGCACGGTGACTTTATTTTCTTCTGTGCTGATCACACCAACGTTTAGAGAAGTTTCAACAACGCCTTCCACCTCATCACTCATACGGATTACGCCGTTTGGACAAGCGTTAAGTGCCGCAATGAATCGTTGCTGATCGGCGATTGAAAATACTTGGGCGTCAGTCGTGATCACTTCATTAAAGGTTACGATACCTGTTTCGATTTTACCCAATTCAGTTTTAAGCAGCTCAGTGTAGTGGTTGAACAGCTCAGCAAGCTTGTCTTGGTTTTCGACAGGAAGCGCGACAGTAACAAACGCTTCGCGAGGGATTGCATTACGTAAGCTACCACCACGGAATTCGACTAAACGTAAATCAAGCTCTTGAGCATGACCGGCAAGGAAACGACCAAGTAATTTGTTGGCATTACCGCGACCTGTGTGAATGTCACAACCTGAGTGACCACCTTTTAGGCCTTTCAGCGTCAGTTGGCGTGTTACAAAACCTGCAGGCGTTGATTCTCGAGAAATATCGAAAGTCATGGTGCCATCAACGCCACCTGCACAACCCATGTAGACTTCGCCTTCTTGCTCAGAGTCTGTATTTAGAAGAATCTCACCCTCTAACCAACCAGCTTCAAGGCCAAATGCGCCAGTCATGCCTGCTTCTTCATCAATCGTCAGCAGAACTTCGAGTGGACCGTGCTTAATATCTTTAGATGCCAATACAGCAAGGCAAGAAGCCATACCAATACCGTTATCTGCACCAAGCGTCGTGCCTTTCGCAGTTACCCATTCGCCATCGATGTAAGGTTGGATTGGATCTTTGGTGAAGTCGTGTTCAGTGTCTTCGTTTTTCTGCGGCACCATGTCGATGTGTGCTTGAAGTACAACAGCCTTCTTATTTTCCATTCCTGGTGTCGCGGGCTTTTTGATGAACACGTTACCGGTTGGATCACGGCGAACGTCAAAGCCTTGCTCTGTTGCCCAGTTGATAATGTACTGTGCTAATGCTTCTTCATGTTTCGATGGATGAGGGATTGAACAAATCTTATCGAAAAACTGCCAAAGTGGAGCAGGTGATAAGGTACTGATCTCAGAATGGAACTCAGACACGGAGGACTCCTTTTGATGTGCTTTGCCAAATATATACCGTAAAAATATTGTCAAGGTAGCATTAAATGCTAGACGATTTGGCCTTCAAATTGCCGTTAGCATACCACCAGATAAGGAGTACGAGTAGTCGCGATCACAAGGATTTCTCTCAGAACTGTCACAGTTTGTGAATACAATAACAAGCACTATGTGTTCTCTATCATACATTCTGAAAGTGGCTTTATTTTTTAATTCATAAAATTGTAATTTAATTACACATAAACTTTGATAAAGGTCAATTTATACATTTTTTGTGATTTCAATCACTAAAATGCTTGTAATTAAATTTCTTGGTGGTATATTTGTAACCAGCTTCTGAGAGAAGAATGAAATGCTCAAAGGATGAGTCCGTTTTATCGCCTCCAAGGAACCGAGAAATCAACGAATGTTTAATTGATTTAAAAGGTGATAGTTATGAAAGGTTTACCAAGTACAATGTTCTGGAATAGCAAGTCTGTTTACACCGGTAACTTTGTATACCCAACAAGCTTTGGCTACTAAGTGAAGTCAACGCATGTGACTCGAACAGTTTGTTCACCCCTATAAATTGGAATTTTTTTTCAGTGATAGTGCTGACATGATTCACCGCCACCCAAATTGGGTGGCGTTTTTTTATCTCTATTTTCTCTTCCTGACTCACTTATTGCCATCAAAGCCTTCTTCTATTCCCCATTCTTCGGTTTTATCGACTTTTCCATCAAATCTGTTAGATACCATGTTTAAAATGGGCCTTTTTCATCTGAAAGTTTAGTACATTGCTCAGTTTTTATTCTCTTTTAGAGAACTGTGTTATCTGGGTTACCTATTGTTTTATAAGAATATATTTCTTTGCTTGCTTTGATAGATTAGAGAATGTGTTTCATATCCAAAGAAAAAAAACGCATTAGAGTGAAGATTCTATCTAGAATTTGCTATTTGATAACTTTATAATTCCCGCCAATCGATTACGCAACCGTTTACTTTTTACCTTTACAGGATTCGATCATGCTCGAGAGGCTTTTTAAACTCAGTGAAAATGGCACAAATGTGCGCACTGAGATCATTGCAGGTGTTACGACCTTCCTAACTATGGCTTACATTATTTTTGTAAACCCAGCGATCCTGTCGGATACCGGTATGGACCGTGGCGCCATTTTTGTTGCGACTTGTCTTGCTGCCGCAATCGGCTGTTTTATTATGGGATTTGTTGCCAATTACCCAATCGCACAGGCACCAGGAATGGGCCTGAACGCATTTTTCACTTACTCTGTTGTATTGGGAATGGGTTATACGTGGCAAGTTGCGTTAGCGGCTGTATTTGTTTCTGGCCTTCTGTTCATTCTTTTAAGCGTATTTAAGATCCGTGAGTGGATTATTAACTCGATCCCGCATTCTCTACGAACAGGTATTTCAGCTGGTATTGGTCTTTTCTTAGCGTTTATCGCATTAAAAAATGCAGGTATCGTCGTTGATAACCCAGCGACATTAGTTTCTATGGGAGAGATCACATCATTGCCATCTGTATTGGCCGCGATTGGTTTCTTTCTTACGATTGCATTGGTTCACCGTGGTGTGAAAGGTGCGGTGATGATCGCCATTCTTGGCGTTACAGCGCTTGGTCTTCTATTTGGTGATGTGCAGTGGGGCGGTATTATGTCAACGCCACCAAGCATTGCGCCAACTTTCATGCAACTGGATTTCTCTGGTTTGTTTGAAGTAGGCATGATTTCCGTCGTATTTGCTTTCCTATTTGTCGATTTATTTGACACCGCAGGTACGCTCGTTGGCGTTTCTCAAAAAGCAGGCCTAACTGATGAGAATGGCAACATCCCTCGTTTAAACAAAGCGTTACTTGCAGACTCAACAGCAACGTCAGTAGGTGCATTACTTGGTACCTCCAACACGACATCTTATATTGAAAGCGTTTCTGGTGTAGCTGCGGGTGGGCGTACTGGTCTAACAGCCGTGGTTGTTGGTGTACTCTTCCTACTTGCTCTATTGTTCTCACCACTTGCGGGTATGATCCCTGCTTATGCAACGTCAGGTGCGCTATTCTATGTGGCGATCTTGATGCTGTCTGGGCTAGTAAGCATTGATTGGCGTGACCTAACTGAAGCGTCCCCAGTTGTTGTGACTTGTTTAGTTATGCCGCTAACATTCTCGATTGCAGAAGGTATCACGTTAGGCTTTATCGCATACGCGGCGATCAAGTTATTCAGCGGTAAGGGCCGTGAAGTGTCGATGAGTGTATGGGTGATGTCAGCCATCTTCATCGTTAAATACCTCGTCGGTTAATTTCTCGAGCAAAAAGCCAGTGTGGATTTATTCACGCTGGCTTTTTCTTTTTTTACGTTGTTCACAGAAGACGGTTTTTCTGCGGAATAGGCAGAGAATTTTGATATCACCGTTGGTATTAGCGGTGTGTTTCGGTAGAATAATCGTTTGCGCAGCTTGAAATCCTCGTCTCCAAACATTTTGGAGAAGTTAGTGAGCATTCCGCTTTTGAGTGACTTCGCTAGATTTTGAGGATGCATATTTTCAAATTATTAGGTTATTACAATGAGTAAAAAATTCATTATCACTTGGGATGCAATGCAGACTTACTGCCGTGAACTGGCTGAAAAACAAATGCCAGCTGAGCAATGGAAAGGAATTTGGGCGGTAAGCCGCGGCGGTTTGGTTCCTGGCGCTATTTTGGCTCGTGAACTGGGTATTCGTTACGTTGATACAATCTGTATTTCAAGCTACGACCATGATCATCAGCGCGATATGACTGTACTAAAAGCACCTGAAGGTGATGGCGAAGGTTACCTAATCGTTGAAGACCTAGTAGACAGTGGTGATACAGCGCGCAAACTACGTGAGATGTATCCAAAAGCGAAAATGATCGCTGTGTGTGCGAAACCATCAGGCAAAGAGCTGCTGGATGATTACGTTGTAGATATTGCTCAAGACACTTGGATCGAGCAGCCTTGGGATATGTCAATCCAGTATGCTGAGCCAGTAAACCGCAAGCAAAAATAAGCGCGGTTAAAGAATATTGAGAAATGCCCCTTTATAGGGGCATTTTTTTTATTATGATATTAAATCATGCTAATAGCCTAGGGTTCTTCCTATGTCTGAAGACGTCAGTAAAAATCTTTCCGAAACTTTGTTCGTGAAACATAAGCAAGCAAAAGAAACCTCCGCGCTTACCCAGTACATGCCGACCAGTAAAAAAATACTTGATGAACGAGAAGCGCAGGGTGATCGTGCTTGGTATCGTCATTTGCGTCGCTTGCAATGGGCTTGGCAAGGATTGTCTCCGATCGAAATGGAAGGCGTACTGTCCAAAATTGCTTCATCATCTCACTCGCGAACCAATGATGATTGGTTAGACACTGTAATGGGTTATCACAGTGGTAACTGGACATTTGAGTGGATCAAGCTCGGTATGGATCATCAGAAGCGAGCAAATGAAATGCAAGGAGAAGAGGCAGCGGATGAACTCTTCACTGCTTCTTTGTGTTTTAGTATTGCAGGCTACCCACATTTAAAAAATGACAACTTGGCATCGCAAGCTCAAGTTCTGGCAAACAAAGCGTATTCTGACGGCGCAGAAAAAACTAAGTACACCATCAAGCAAATTGAAGTGCCTTACCAAAATCGCAAAATCATCGCGAACCTCCATTTACCAAGAACGGATAAACAGTTGCCTGTGGTAATGGTGAGCGCTGGTTTGGATACCCTACAAACCGACATGTGGCGTTTGTTCCGTAATCGTCTTGCACCGCGAGATATTGCGATGTTAACCGTGGACATGCCTTCGGTAGGGCATAGCTCTCATTGGCCCTTGACCGAGAATTCAAGTTGCCTACATCAAGCGGTATTGAATGAGCTTTACTCGCTACCTTGGGTTGATCATCACAAAGTGGGGTTAGTTGGGTTTCGTTTTGGTGGTAATGCAATGATCAGACTCTCTTTTGTCGAGCAGGAAAAGATCAAAGCTTGTGTCGCTCTAGGCGCACCCGTACATGATATTTTTACTTCCCCTCAGAAGTTACAAAAAATGCCGAAGATGTATTTAGATCTTTTGGCTTCCCGTTTGGGGAAAAATGCGGTTGATATTAATAGCATGGCTGGTCAGATGATGGCGTGGTCATTGAAGGTTCAGGGCTTCCTGAGCAGTCGAAAAACCAAAGTGCCTATTTTGGCTTTGAGTCTTGAAGGCGATCCAGTGTCGCCACACAGTGATAATCAACTTGTTGCTCTATTTAGCCAGTATGGTAGAGCAAAAAAAATCAGTTCCAAAACAATTACAAAAGGATATGAGCAATCCCTCGATTTAGCCATAAAGTGGCTAGAAGATGAATTATTAGGGTGACAATTCTCCTAAATTAGTTAAGAGTGATATATCTGAGCAAAAAATAAGCTCATGATAATTAAAAATAATAATCATTCTTGGGTGTTTACTTTTAACTATGAAAACGGAGATTCATATGTCAGAGACGACTCAGGGCCCGACTCACTTTCGCTTGATGTCAAAGTTGAAGGCGATAGGGCCTTACCTGCGCGAACCACAATCGCAAGAAGGGCGCTATTATTTTGATTGTTTATCTGTATGTGTAGACGACAAAAAATCGCCTGAGAAGCGTGAATTTTGGGGCTGGTGGATGGATTTGGAATCCATCGAGGGAGGCTTTACTGCTAAATATCATATTGGCAAGTACAACAAAGAAGGGCAATGGGTATCTGAAGCCCTTCCCAAAAAAGTGGTAGAGGAAGTGTATCTCACGCAGAGCACATTCCATCAAAAGCTGGTTGATACTTTAGAAGAACACTTCAAATTAGAAGTCGAATATCACACGGAGTCTTTCGATTTCGCTTAATTTGGTTGTTTTCATTTAATACCAAACAAAAAGGTGCGAAAACGCACCTTTTCTCTTGTTAATTCCCTATTTGATTGTTAAAACATCCTCTCTTTATTTGTTTTTCACTTCAGAAGACATCATGACAACGAATCAACAAAATGCAGTTGTTTCACAACCACAAACTGTCGTTGTGAAACTGGGTACAAGTGTGCTGACAGGCGGCACTCTGGCACTCGACCGTGCACACATGGTTGAGTTAGCACGCCAGTGTGCTGAGCTTAAAAAACAAGGCCATTCAATCGTAATGGTTTCGTCTGGTGCGATTGCAGCAGGCCGTGAGCATCTTGGTTACCCCGCATTGCCCAACGAGATGGCGAGTAAGCAGTTACTTGCCGCGGTGGGGCAGAGTCGCTTGATTCAAACATGGGAGTCTTTGTTTGGTATTTATGGTATCAAGATCGGCCAAATGCTACTAACCCGTGCCGATTTAGAAGATCGTGAGCGATTCCTTAACGCGCGTGACACTATTAATGCGCTCGTTGCGAACGATATTGTTCCTATCGTAAACGAAAATGATGCCGTTGCGACTAGCGAGATTAAAGTTGGCGATAACGACAACCTTTCCGCTTTGGTAGGCATTTTATGTGGTGCAGATAAGCTCTTGCTTTTAACGGACCAAAAAGGTCTGTTTACTGCTGACCCTCGTAGAGATCCGAACGCAGAGCTTATCAAGGAAGTAAAAACCATCGACGATACGCTGCGTAAAATCGCAGGTGGAAGCGGTACAACATTGGGTACTGGTGGTATGGCAACGAAGCTGCAAGCCGCAGACATCGCTCGCCGCGCAGGTATAGAGGTTATTATTGCTGCTGGTAGTGCGCCGAATGTTATCTTTGACTCTTTAAGTGCTGAACCTCAGGGCACGCGCTTCCTACCTTGCGCTGAAGCCTTAGAGAACCGTAAACGCTGGATTCTAGCGGGACCTGCGGCATCGGGCGACATCATTATTGATGATGGTGCAGTCAATGCTGTGGTCGGCAAGGGCAGTAGCCTACTTGCTAAAGGGGTCATCAAAGTTAGTGGTGACTTCGCACGAGGCGAAGTGGCGCGTGTAACAAACGCTCACGGTAAGTTGGTGGCTCGTGGCATCAGCGCCTACTCAAGTGATGACCTAACTAAAATTACGGGTAAGCACAGTAAAGATATCATCTCTATTTTGGGTCATGATTATGGCTCTGAGGTGATTCACCGCGATGATTTGGTCGTCATTCAGGAATAGAATTAGAGGGAAGCAAAGTGGATTTAACGAATATGGGTAAAGCTGCTAAAGATGCAGCTTTCGAATTAGCGACAGCGTCAACTGCGCAAAAAAACCAAGCATTAGCCATCATTGCTGATGAGCTAGAAGCAAACTCTGCTGCTATTTTGGCGGCAAACGCTAAAGACATCGAACTTGGCCGTGAAGCGGGTTTAACCGATGCGCTGCTCGATCGCCTTTTGCTTAATGAAGAACGATTGACTGCAATTGCGAATGATGTTCGCAACGTCATTAGCTTGAACGATCCTGTAGGCAGCGAAATAGACAGTAAGGTACTGGAAAATGGGATGTCACTGTCTCGTCGTCGCGTGCCGCTTGGTGTCGTGGGCGTAATTTATGAAGCGCGTCCAAACGTAACCATTGATATCGCAGCGTTGTGCTTGAAAACCGGCAACGCAAGCATTTTACGTGGTGGCAAAGAGACCTTTTTCTCGAATATGGAATTAGTGAAGGTTATTCAGTCTGCGCTCGCAAAGGCGAACCTTCCAGCCGCTTCTGTGCAGTACATTGAAAAACCAGATCGTGAGCTTGTTTCTCAATTGCTTAAGTTGGACGATTACGTCGACATGATCATTCCACGCGGTGGTGCTGGCCTACACAAAATGTGTAAAGAAAACAGCACGATTCCGGTGATTATTGGTGGCTTTGGTATCAGCCATATCTTTGTCGACGAATCCGCTGATCTAGAGAAATCCCTGAATGTGGTTGAGAACTCTAAAGTTCAACGTCCATCTGCGTGTAACTCATTAGATACGCTGCTCGTGCATGAAAAAATTGCAGCGCAATTCCTACCAATGATCGTAGAGCGCATGAACGATAAAGTGACCTTCGTGACAGAGCCTAAGGCAAAAGCACTGATGCCTCAAGCAACACAAATTCGCGATGCTGTTGAAGGTGACTTTGATACGGAATGGTTGAGCTACACTCTTGGTGTAAAAGTTGTGTCTGATGTGAAAGATGCCATTGATCATATGCGTGTCCATAACGCGAGCCACTCAGATGCGATCATGACCAATAGCTTGGAAAACTCAGAGCTGTTCATCAATTCTGTCGGTTCGGCGGCGGTTTATGTGAATGCTTCAACGCGCTTTACAGACGGTGCGCAATTTGGCCTTGGCGCAGAAGTCGCAGTATCTACGCAAAAGCTACATGCACGCGGTCCGATGGGCTTAGAAGAGCTAACTAGCTACAAGTGGGTTGGTAAAGCGAACTACTTAGCACGCAGTTAACACATTCGACGAGATCTTGAGTGAAAAAGGGGCCTTTGCGCCCCTTTTTGTTTTGTCTAACATACCAATTCCGCTACACTACATGAGCTTTTATTTCGGTTTGAAAGCGTTATACCCAAATAGCTTTAATAGAGTCCGTATAACCATGAACGCGTGGTTATCCGTGATTGCTCATGAGGTTATTTTGGTATAGATATGGAGGTGATATGCATTGTCCTTTTTGTTCCGAGAACGATACCAAAGTTATTGATTCCCGCTTAGTGGCTGATGGCCATCAAGTTCGACGTCGCCGTCAGTGCTTGGCGTGTAGCGAGCGTTTCACTACGTTTGAAAGCGCAGAGTTAGTGATGCCTAAAGTGATCAAATCGAATGGCAACCGTGAACCATTTGATGAAGATAAAATGGTTGGCGGTATTCAACGCGCTTTAGAGAAACGCCCAGTGAGTGCCGATTCTATAGAGTTAGCGATCAGTATGATCAAATCACAACTGCGTGCGACGGGTGAGCGAGAGGTTCCGAGTGAAATGATTGGTAATTTAGTCATGGACCAGCTCAAAGAGCTCGATAAGGTGGCTTACATTCGTTTCGCTTCCGTTTACCGCAGCTTTGAAGATATTCGCGAGTTTGGCGAAGAGATTGCCCGCCTAGAAGACTGAGTAGCTCATGACTCAACACACTCTTGAAAGAGCGTTTTCTGATTTAGATTTCGCCATGATGTCACGAGCTATTAAGTTAGCGAAACGTGGCATTTATACCACCGCCCCTAATCCAAATGTAGGGTGTGTCATCGTTCGTGATGAAGAAATTGTCGGTGAAGGTTATCACCATCGTGCTGGTGAGCCGCATGCCGAGGTGCACGCGATGCGCATGGCGGGTGAAAAAGCAGTTGGTGCAACCGCTTATGTGACGCTAGAACCTTGCTCTCATTACGGCCGTACACCGCCATGTGCCGAAGGGCTGATTAAAGCCAAAGTGGCACGTGTGGTTTGCGCCATGGTAGACCCAAACCCGAAAGTTGCAGGTCGCGGCATCCAGATGTTACGTGATGCCGGAATTGAAGTACAAATCGGCTTGTTAGAGCAAGATGCCCTTGCCCTTAACCCTGGTTTTATAAAGTACATGCGTACAGGCATGCCGTTTGTTCAATTAAAAATGGCAGCCAGTTTGGATGGGCAAAGCGCACTCAGTAATGGTCAGAGCCAATGGATCACCTCCCCAGCGGCCCGCCAAGATGTGCAGCGTTATCGAGCGATAAGTGGTGGCATTCTTTCTACTAGCAAAACGGTGATTGATGATAATGCATCACTCAATGTGCGCTGGGATGACTTACCTAATAGTGTTCAAGCGCAGTATTTACAAGAAGAGCTTCGTCAACCAGTACGTGTAATCTTAGACCGTCAGAACCATTTAACGGGTGCGCTCAAGCTGTTCCACACCGATGGAGAGCGAGTTATTATTCGCTCTGATGGAGACTGTATCCCTCTATTGGACAGCGCTGACCAAATTGACTTATCAACGACATTAAAACGTATCTCGGATGAGCACCACATCAATCACTTATGGGTTGAAGCTGGAGCTACGCTAGCGAGTGCGATGATAAAGGCTAATCTTGTAGATGAGCTCATTGTTTACCTTGCGCCAAAACTCATGGGCAGCGATGGTCGGGGGCTTATCGGTGCTTTAGGGTTAAGCGCTATGGCTGACGTCATAGATTTAAACATTACAGACGTTCGTATGGTTGGGGTAGACATTCGCATCACCGCCACCATAAAACGTAATGAAATTAGATAAGAAATAGTATGTTTACAGGAATAGTAGAAGCAGTTGGCAAGTTAGCTGCGATTACGCCGAAGGGCGAAGACATCACCGTCACGGTTGAAACGGGTACGCTTGATATGTCAGACGTTAAGTTAGGCGATAGCATTGCGACCAATGGTGTTTGCTTAACGGTAGTTGACTTCGGAAGCCACTATTACAGTGCTGATCTGTCATTAGAAACCTTGAAGAAAACTGGGTTTGCTGATTACCAAGTAGGCGATAAGGTGAATCTAGAAAAAGCCATGTTGCCAACAACGCGATTGGGTGGACATATCGTTTCTGGCCATGTCGATGGGGTTGGTGAAATTGTCGAACGCAATTCAGTTGGCCGTGCGATAGAGTTTTGGGTTGCAATGCCTGCGGAAATTAGCAAGTACGTTGCAGAGAAAGGCTCGATTACTGTTGATGGTATTAGCCTAACCGTCAACGACTTACGTAAAAATGCTTTTAAGCTGACGATCGTTCCTCATACGAGTGAAGAAACTACGATTGACCAGTTTCAAGTGGGGCGCAAAGTCAACTTAGAAGTTGATGTACTTGCGCGTTATATGGAGCGTTTACTGCAAGGACAACAAGAAGATAAGGCCGAGTCTCGTATCACGATGGACTTTTTACAGCAAAACGGTTTTGCATAAGTCTTGGGAGTGGCTGCGTGAGGCATGCGATAAAGAGCAGACTCACAGAACACCGCGAGATTCATTGACTTGCTTAATGCAAAGCTCAAACTATTGACCTAACTAGCATTCACTGCAACGTAATTTTTCATTGCTGTCGCAATAACAAATTTAGAATAACGGGATAACAGACTATGCCAATCAGTACGCCACAAGAAATTATTGATGATATTCGCGCAGGCAAAATGGTCATCCTAATGGATGATGAAGACCGCGAGAATGAAGGTGACTTGATCATGGCTGCCGAGCATATTACGCCGGAAGCCATCAACTTTATGGCAACCTATGGCCGTGGCCTGATTTGTTTAACCATGACCAAAGATCGTTGCGAAAGTCTAGGTCTGCCACCAATGGTGCAAGACAATAATGCGCAATACACCACCAACTTTACTGTTTCGATTGAGGCAGCAGAAGGGGTAACGACTGGTATTTCAGCCGCAGATCGCGCACGTACCGTTCAAGCAGCAGTCGCGCCAAACGCTAAAGCTGCGGATTTGGTGCAGCCTGGTCACATCTTCCCTCTCGCAGCTCAAGACGGCGGTGTACTGACTCGCGCAGGTCACACTGAAGCTGGCTGTGATTTGGCTCGTCTTGCTGGTTTAGAGCCAGCATCGGTGATTGTTGAGATCTTAAATGACGACGGCACGATGGCTCGTCGCCCAGATCTAGAGATCTTTGCAGAGAAGCACGGTATTAAATTGGGCACTATTGCCGACCTAATTGAGTACCGCAATAACACTGAGACAACGATTGAACGTGTGGCAGAGTGCAAGTTACCGACAGAGTTTGGTGAGTTCACGTTAGTCACTTACAAAGACACCATTGATAACCAAGTGCACTACGCAATGTGCAAGGGCGATTTGAAAGAAAAAGCGCCACTGGTTCGCGTACATCTTCAAGACGTTTTTACCGACTTACTACGTAGCGATCGTAATGCAGAGCGCAGCTGGACACTAGATAAGGCAATGAAACGCATTGGTGAAGAGGGCGGTGTGTTGGTTGTTCTTGGCCATGAAGAATCGACTGATCTACTTATTCATCGCGTGAAGATGTTCGAAGCGCAAGACAAAGGTGAAGCACCAACGCTTGCTAAAAAACAAGGCACGTCTCGCCGTGTTGGCGTTGGTTCACAGATTCTTGCGGATCTCGGTGTACATGATATGCGTCTTCTGTCATCGACCAACAAAAAGTACCACGCGTTAGGTGGTTTTGGTCTGAACGTTGTTGAGTACGTCTGCGAGTAACAACCGAACAATAAGTTCCTAGTCTTTGACGTGCTTAACTCGTCAATGGCTAGGAACCGGTGATTTGCCTCCAATTTCCATTAGATATTGCTCACAAATTTGTGCTAGAATCCGGCGATTCTCACTTGATGAACATATTTCACTTATAAATAGAGTTAAAGGAAAGCTTATGAAAGTGATCGAGGGTGGCTTCCCAGCGCCAAATGCAAAAATTGCTATCGTTATTTCTCGTTTCAACAGTTTTATTAACGAAAGCCTACTTTCTGGTGCGATCGATACACTAAAGCGTCACGGACAAGTAAGCGAAGACAACATCACGGTTGTGCGTTGTCCAGGTGCCGTAGAACTACCTCTAGTAGCTCAGCGTGTTGCTAAAACTGGCAAATTCGACGCTATTGTTTCTCTAGGGTCTGTTATTCGCGGTGGAACGCCTCACTTTGACTATGTTTGTAGTGAAATGAACAAAGGTCTAGCACAAGTGTCTATGGAATTCAGCATTCCAGTAGCATTTGGTGTTTTGACTGTTGATACGATCGATCAAGCGATTGAACGCGCAGGAACCAAGGCTGGTAATAAAGGTGCAGAGGCTGCACTAAGCGCACTTGAAATGATTAATGTACTATCTGAAATTGATTCCTAATGGGGGCCAGTGTGAAACCAGCCGCACGTCGTAACGCACGTCAATTCGCTCTACAGGCGATCTACTCATGGCAAATTACTAAAGAGAATGTTGCCAAGATTGAAGAACAGTTTTTGTCTGGCGACAAATACGATGAAGAAGAACTTCATGCATCTGAGCCAGCGCTTGCTGCTCCAGAGACAGACGTAGCTTACTTCCGTGAACTATTAAGCGGTGTTGTACTTAGCCACGCTGAGCTAGATAGCAAAATTCGTCCATACATCTCTCGTCCTATGCAGGATTTAGATATGATGGAACTTGCTCTTCTTCGCCTTGCTATGTACGAGATGACTCGTCGCGAAGATGTTCCTTACAAAGTTGTTATCAATGAAGCGATTGAACTTGCAAAAGTTTTCGCAGCAGAAGATAGCCACAAGTTTGTGAATGGTGTACTTGATAAAGCAGCACCTCACATTCGTAAGAAATAACGATTTCTTCAATGAAAAGGTCAGCACATGCTGACCTTTTTTGTATCAAAAGCTTTTACATCAAAAAGTAAGTGAATTATGTCTGGTGAATTTAATCTGATAGACAAGTACTTCGTCGGTCGTCAGAGCCAACGTAAAGATGTCCATCTAGCCGCTGGTGATGATTGCGCTTTGGTCAAAGCGCCAGCTAATGTTCAGATTGCGATTAGCACGGATACATTGGTAGCTGGAACGCATTTCTTAGCCGACGCGAACCCAGCATGGGTCGCACACAAAGCATTGGCTTCTAACATTAGTGATTTGGCGGCGATGGGCGCAACGCCTGCGTGGGTGAGCTTTGCATTAACGATGCCTGAGCCAGATGAAGAATGGCTTGCTCCTTTCTGTGATGCATTTTTCGAACTGGCTGATTACTATGGTATTCAGTTAATAGGCGGTGATACCACCAAAGGGCCATTGTGTCTGACACTCACGGTGCAAGGTTTTGTACCTGAAGACAAAGCGCTCACGCGATCCGGAGCCAAGCCTGGGGATTGGGTATACGTAACGGGAAACCTTGGCGATGCAAAAGCTGGCTTGGATGTGATTCTAGATGACTCTCTGCGCAGCAGAGCCGGCGCGGAAGCACTAGAGCGAGCTCATTACCTTAGTTCTCCGCGTGTGCTTGCTGGACAAGCTCTTGTTGGCTTAGCCTCGTCGGCGATAGATATTTCAGATGGTTTAATCTCTGATATTAAGCACATTTTACAGCGATCTCAGGTTGGGGTTAGTATTGATGTCTCTCAGCTACCGATCTCTTCAGAATTAGTTCAGTTTTTAGATGATAAGATCAGCGCGCAGCAGTATGCTTTAGCAAGTGGCGAAGAATACGAGTTGTGTTTTACCGTGCCGGAGCAAAATCGAGGCTCGTTACAAAGCGCTTTATCTCATACTGGCTGTAAGGTCACATGTATTGGTCAAATCCGACCAAATGGAACCTTCGAGCTGCATGATAACAATCAACCACTTGATTGGGACTTAAGTGGCTTCGACCACTTTAAATGATCTAAGCTAAGCTCTAGCCAAGAGCCTGTTACTATTGAGCAACTCACAGGCATGACGATTGAAACCAAACTAGCAGTATAGGTTTAAGGATATGACCAACCCTCTTTCTCTGATTTCATTAAAGAACCCGTGGCATCTATTGGCGACGGGTTTTGGCAGTGGATTATCCCCGTTTATCCCTGGAACAATGGGCACACTGGCGGCCGTGCCTTTCTTTTTGTTGTTGGCACAATTACCATTTACGGCGTATGTCATTGTTGTTCTGATTTCGTGTGTGATCGGCATTCAAATATGCCAAGTGACCTCTGCAGACATGAAAGTTCATGATCATGGTTCAATCGTATGGGATGAGTTTGCAGGCTTTTGGATTACGATGAGCATTGTACCTGCACTGAATATTCCACTCACTGAATGGAAGTGGTTGATCACTGGCTTCATCTTATTTCGTTTTTTCGATATGGTAAAACCTTGGCCAATTGGGTGGCTAGATAAGCGAGTTCACGGTGGGCTGGGTATTATGGTTGATGATATCGTGGCGGGAGTTATGGCCGGTGTTGCCCTGTTTCTAGTCGCAAAATATGCGGGCTGGATGAATTAAACGTTGACCGTAAAAAAAGGGATGCTATGAGCATCCCTTTTTACATTCTATTTTGCTAAATAATCCAAGATGGATTTTTCAATTCCTTTTGCATCGAGACCAAGCTCTTCATGCAGTTCATCTTGTGTTCCCTGATGAATAAACTCATCTGGTAAACCTAGGTTCAACACAGGTTTAATGATTTTATCTTTCATCATGAACTCAACGACACCAGCACCAGCACCACCCGCGATAACATTTTCTTCTAACGTCACGAGCACGTCATGATCTGCGGCTAGTTGACGAATCAATGCCTCATCGAGCGGCTTCACAAAGCGCATATCAGCAACAGTGGCGTTAAGGTATTCTGCCGCTTCTAGCGCGTTACCCAAGAAAGTACCAAAGTTCAGAATAGCAACTTTTTCACCTTGGCGAACCATGCGTCCTTTACCGATTTCTAAAGCCGTAAACTCAGTTTCGATTTCTACGCCCATGCCGCTACCACGAGGGTATCGAACCGCACTCGGGCCAGAATGCTTATGGCCAGTGTAAAGCATTTGTCGGCACTCGTTTTCGTCGCTTGGCGCCATGATCACCATGTTCGGAATACAGCGCATAAAGCTCAAATCGAACGCACCTTGGTGAGTTTGACCATCTGCGCCAACGAGACCTGCGCGGTCGATCGCAAACATCACTGGTAAGTCCATGATCGCGATGTCGTGGATCAATTGGTCATAACCACGTTGCAAGAAAGTCGAATAGATAGCAACGATTGGATGATCGCCCGCAATTGCCATGCCTGTTGCCAGTGTCACTGCGTGCTGCTCAGCAATCGCCACATCAAAGTATTGATCTGGGTACTCTTTTGAGAAACGCACCATACCTGATCCTTCGCGCATTGCTGGCGTAATTGCCATTAGCTTAGGATCTTGGGCCGCCATGTCACATAAAAAGTCACCGAAGATCTTTGAGTAAGTTGGCTTACCGCCACTGCTCTTCGGCAGACAATTATGCGTTGGATCGAATTTAGGAACACCATGGTAGCCGATAGGATCTTTCTCGGCAGGCTCATAACCTTTGCCTTTCTTGGTCATGATGTGTAGGAACTGAGGACCTTTGAGCTCACGCATATTTTTCAGCGTTTTGACGAGTTCATTGACGTCGTGTCCATCAATCGGGCCAATGTAATTAAAGCCGAACTCTTCGAACAGAGTACCAGGCACTACCATGCCTTTTAGGTGCTCTTCCGTACGGCGAACCAACTCTTTAATAGGTGGGACACCAGACAGCACTTTCTTGCCGCCTTCACGGATAGAAGTGTACAAGCTGCCAGAAAGTACTTTCGCAAGGTGGTTATTCAGGGCGCCGACGTTTTCTGAAATCGACATTTCGTTGTCGTTCAAAATCACCAACATATCAGGATGAACGTCGCCAGCGTGGTTCATGGCTTCGAATGCCATGCCTGCTGTAATTGCGCCATCACCAATCACACTGACGATTTTGCGACCTTTACCTTCTTTTTGTGCGCTGATGGCCATGCCAAGACCTGCACTAATCGATGTCGAAGAGTGGCCGACAGATAAGGTGTCATATTCACTTTCTTCACGCCAAGGGAAAGGGTGTAGACCATCCTTTTGGCGAATTGTTGGCATTTTATCGCGACGTCCGGTGAGGATTTTATGCGGGTAAGCCTGATGACCAACATCCCAGATCAATTTGTCGATAGGGGTGTTGTAAACATAATGCAGAGCGACAGTTAGCTCCACGGTGCCTAAGCCAGACGCTAAGTGTCCGCTAGATTGGCTCACTGAATTTAGCAGATACGTTCGCAGTTCATCACACAGATTTGGTAATGTTTCTTTCGGAAGAAGACGTAATTCTTCCGGTGTATTTGCTAACGCCAGTGTTGGGTACTTTGAAATATCAAGAGTCATATAAATGCGCGCTTATAGTGTTAATTTTTGCGCTCGATGACATATCGGGCGAACTCTTCGAGTAACTGAGTATTGTATGGGATAGCTTCCAATGCTTGAAGTGCTTCCTGTAACAGAGTGTGAGCTTTCTCTATGGCTCCCTCTAAACCCAGCAGGGAAGGATAAGTGCTCTTATTCAGACCTTGGTCGGAACCTTGAGGCTTACCCAGTGTTTCTGTGTCACTGATGATATCAAGAATATCGTCTTGAACCTGAAACGCCAAACCAATTGCTTTTGAGTAGCGCTCCAAGTGAGGTAGAACCTCGATACCTTTCTCACCAGCAGCTAATGCACCTAATTTTACCGCACAATCAATCAGAGCTCCGGTTTTTTTACGGTGTATCTCTTCCATTTCTTCAAGAGAAACTTGGCGATTTTCCGCGCCTAAATCTAAGGCTTGCCCTACACACATGCCGCTGGCACCAGAGGAATGCGCTAAGGCTTTGATCATGTTGATGCGTTGAGCTTCAGCCGCCGGGCTTAATTGACCATCAGCAATAATAGTGAAGGCAAGAGTTTGTAGTGCGTCACCTGTCAGTATTGCGGTTGCTTCATCAAACTTAATATGACAAGTTGGTTGACCTCGACGCAGTTCATCATCGTCCATGGCTGGCAGATCATCATGAATGAGTGAGTAGGCATGTATACATTCGATAGCAGCGGCGGGGGTGTCTAAGTCTTCAGGTTTACAGCCGAGCATTTGACCTGTGATGTAAACAAGAAAAGGGCGAACGCGTTTTCCACCTAGCAAAAGGCCGTATTTCATTGCTTGAATCAATGGCTGCTCTTGATATGGAAGCTGATCGAGCCACAAATTCAATTGCTGATTGTTTCTTTGTTGAAAAGACGTCAATGTCTGTTGCATCACATTGCTCACTACTGATTGTTATTCTGAATCTGGTTTGAAGTCACTCAGTGGTGCTTCATCATCTTCACTAAGAAGAATGCTCACGCGCTGTTCGGCGTCGCTTAATTTAGTTTGGCCTGCACGAGCTAAGGCAATGCCTCGTTCAAACTTACGCAGGGCATCATCTAGAGCAAGATCGCCATTTTCTAATTGATCAACCAAGCTATCAAGCTCTTCAATGGTTGCTTCAAAGGTCATGTTTTCTGGTTTCTTGACCGCCATCTTTTTTCTGCCTTAATCAAGCCTCGGGTAAGATGCACGAAAGTTACCTTAGCCTAGTAACTTGGTCAAATTTAACCTTATATAATTGTCACAAAATTAGCGTTCAACGAGTCTAAGCGGTGAAACCCCATATTTTGGTTGAGGTTGTTAAGTGTAATTTGTGATCCATTAGCTAAGATTTTTCTAAAAATTCTGCGCGAGTTGTCGATACAGGTAATAATCCGCCCAATGGCAGTATTTGAGTATAGCGTGAGGAGTGCTTTGTGGATTTAGCAACCCTATTAGGTTTGATTGGTGGTTTTGCATTCGTCATTATGGCGATGGTGCTTGGTGGCAGCATCGGCATGTTTGTCGATGTCACGTCGATCCTTATTGTCGTTGGTGGCTCAATATTCGTCGTGTTGATGAAGTTCACAATGGGACAGTTTTTTGGTGCGACAAAGATTGCTGGCAAAGCCTTCATGTTTAAAGCGGATGAACCCGAAGACCTGATCGCAAAAATTGTGGAAATGGCCGATGCGGCGCGTAAAGGTGGTTTTCTTGCTCTTGAAGAGATGGAAATAAACAACACATTCATGCAGAAAGGCATTGATCTACTGGTTGATGGCCATGATGCCGACGTTGTGAGAGCGGCACTCAAAAAAGACATCGCGCTTACGGATGAACGACATACGCAAGGTACTGGCGTATTTCGCGCCTTTGGCGACGTTGCTCCTGCGATGGGAATGATTGGCACCTTGGTTGGTCTTGTTGCGATGCTTTCAAACATGGATGACCCTAAAGCGATTGGACCAGCAATGGCCGTTGCACTCTTGACCACATTGTATGGCGCGATCCTGTCCAATATGGTGTTTTTCCCTATTGCGGATAAGCTTTCTCTTCGCCGTGACCAAGAAACGCTAAATCGCCGTTTGATCATGGATGGCGTATTAGCGATTCAAGATGGCCAAAACCCGCGAGTGATCGATAGTTACTTGAAGAACTACCTCAATGAAGGTAAACGTGCCCTTGAGATTGACGAGTAACTTGGAGAGTCGTGATGGATGATGAAGATAACAAATGCGATTGTCCGCCACCCGGTCTCCCGTTATGGATGGGGACATTCGCGGACTTAATGTCGCTACTGATGTGTTTCTTTGTTCTTCTACTCTCGTTTTCTGAGATGGATGTACTGAAGTTCAAACAAATTGCAGGATCAATGAAATTTGCCTTCGGTGTGCAAAATCAGCTTGAAGTGAAAGACATTCCCAAAGGTACTAGCATTATTGCCCAAGAGTTTCGACCGGGTCGGCCGGAACCAACTCCGATTGATGTCATCATGCAGCAAACCATGGACATCACTCAGCAGACGCTCGAATTTCATGAAGGGGAGTCTGATCGAGCTGGTGGCACAAAACGTGATGAAGGCAAGTTAACGGGTGGGCAATCGCCAGAAACGTCAACTCAAAACAATGAATCTGCCGAAGCGGACATGCAGCAACAGCAATCTAAAGAGATGTCGCAAGATATGGAAACCTTGATGGAAAGCATCAAGAAAGCCTTAGAGCGAGAGATTGAACAAGGCGCCATTGAAGTTGAAAACCTCGGTCAGCAGATTGTTATACGTATGCGTGAAAAAGGTGCATTCCCAGAAGGTTCGGCCTTCTTGCAGCCTAAGTTTCGCCCTTTAGTTCGTCAGATTGCAGAGCTAGTAAAAGATGTGCCAGGCATTGTTCGAGTATCTGGCCATACAGACAATCGACCGCTAGATTCGGAACTTTATCGTTCTAACTGGGATCTCTCTTCTCAGCGCGCAGTATCAGTCGCGCAAGAGATGGAGAAAGTGAGAGGCTTCTCTCATCAACGTTTAAGAGTACGAGGCATGGCGGATACGGAGCCCTTGTTACCGAATGATTCTGATGACAATCGCGCACTTAACCGACGGGTTGAAATCAGCATTATGCAAGGCGAGCCTCTCTACAGTGAAGAAGTGCCGGTAATTCAATAACTAGGCTTTAGTTTTAAGTCAGTAAAGAGACAAGAAAGCGAGCAGATTGCTCGCTTTTTTTGTTTTTCCAATCCGCTTGGGTGTATAATCTTGCGCCTTAAAAGTGAGCTCAGACTACTTTTTGTGACTGAAACGCGGTTTTACTGCGTATGAAGTATTGAAGTTGAGTGTCACTCTTTGTTGATTGCGAAACTAACCTGCGAATTAGACTATGAAATTTATTGTAAAGCCCCATCCAGAAATTTTTGTAAAAAGTGAATCTGTGCGTAAGCGCTTCACAAAGATTTTAGAGTGCAACATTCGTAACATCATTAAGAGCCGCACGGAGTCTGTCGCGGTATTTAACCGTCGTGATCACATTGAAGTGACCTCTGAGAGTAACGAATTCCACGCTGAAGTTCTTGAGGTTTTGACTCATACACCAGGCATTCACCACGTACTGGAAGTGAAGCAAACTGAATTTAAAGACTTGCACGATATCTTCGAGCAAGTGCTAGAACTCAACCGTGCTGCACTCGAAAATAAAACCTTTGTTGTACGTGCGAAGCGTCGTGGCAAGCATGACTTTACCTCCATTGAACTAGAGCGTTATGTAGGCGGTGGTTTAAATCAAGCGATTGAAAGCGCTAGTGTTAAGCTACGAAACCCAGACGTGACGATCAAGGTAGAAGTCTCGAACGACAAGCTAAACCAAGTATTGTCTCGTCATAAAGGCCTAGGTGGTTTCCCTCTGGGTACGCAAGAAGACGTGTTAAGCCTGATCTCGGGTGGTTTCGACTCTGGTGTTTCAAGCTATCTTCATATCAAGCGTGGTTCAAAAGTACATTACTGCTTCTTTAACTTAGGTGGTCCAGCACACGAAATCGGCGTTAAGCAGGTTTCTCACTACCTATGGAACAAATACGGTTCTTCAGCAAAAGTACGTTTTATCTCAGTTGATTTCGAACCTGTGGTTGCGGAAATCCTAGAGAAAGTCGATGACGGCCAAATGGGCGTGATCTTGAAGCGTATGTTTATGCGTGCAGCAGGCATGATCGCTCAGAAGATGAAGATCGAAGCATTGGTAACAGGTGAAGCACTAGGTCAAGTATCGAGCCAAACACTAACCAATCTACGCCACATCGATAACGTAACTGACACGCTGATTCTGCGTCCACTTATCAACTGGGATAAAGAAGACATCATCAATCTAGCACGTGAAATCGGCACAGAAGATTTCGCCAAGACAATGCCAGAATACTGTGGTGTTATCTCTAAGAAGCCAACCGTGAAAGCGGTGAAAGGCAAGCTAGAAGCTGAAGAAGAGAAATTCGACTTTAGTATCCTTGAGCAAGTGGTTCAAGAAGCTCGCATGATGGACATTCGTGATATCGCGAAAGAGTCTGAGCAAGCCGCACCAGAAGTAGAGCAAGTTCAAGCGGTAGAAGAGCACGCGGTTGTGCTAGATATTCGTAGTCCTGAAGAGGAAGACGATAACCCACTTGAAATCGAAGGTGTGGATGTGAAACATATCCCTTTCTACAAGCTGGGTACACAGTTTGGTGACTTAGACCAGTCTAAGACATACTTACTTTACTGTGACCGCGGTGTGATGAGCCGTCTGCAAGCGCTTTACTTGCAAGAGCAAGGCTTCAGCAACGTAAAAGTTTACCGTCCATAGCTGACTGATAAAATACGTTAAAAGGCGCAAATTGAGACATCAATTTGCGCCTTTTTTGTTTTTGATCGCGTTACAGACAACCATTACTTAGCATAATGTTGAGGCTTATCGCAAAGCCATACACTTTGTGTTGATATAACGATAATTAATCCGAAAGAAGAGTAATAAAGTGATATTGCTGCCAGATATGCGGATGAGATTTTTGATAGATAAAAAAACACCGCCTAATTTAGGCGGTGTAACAAATTTGACAGACAGGTCAAAAATAAATACAGGAAGTATATGTTTTGTCACAGGGAGTGTGGACAAAACATTATGGTAGAAATCTACCTAACTCGAAATACGAGTTTGCAAACACAACATCGCAACAACGAAGCCAATTGATTTCCAAAGAAATCAAGCCGTTCAGGCCCGTGTTGCGGGGTGAAATATAGAATTTATCTGGCTGTTCGACAACGGACATTTTATAATGTTTCAGATTAAAAAAACTAATCCTATTAGAGGTCCCATATGTCTCGCAGATTGCCTCCATTAAATTCGCTTCGAGTCTTCGAAGCGGCTGCTCGTCATCTCAGTTTTACACGAGCAGCAGAAGAGTTATTTGTTACTCAAGCCGCGGTCAGTCACCAGATTAAAGCGCTTGAAGAGTTCTTATCATTGAAGCTCTTCCGTCGACGTAATCGTTCTTTGTTGTTAACAGAAGAAGGCCAAAGTTACTTTCTCGATATCAAAGATATTTTCACCTCGATTGCGGAAGCGACAGATAAGGTGTTGGAACGTAGCGAAAAAGGGGCATTGACGATTAGCCTACCGCCGAGTTTTGCTATCCAATGGCTTGTACCTCGTTTGGCCGATTTTAATGCTCAAGAGCCCGATATCGATGTACGTATTAAAGCCGTAGATATGGATGAAGGCTCACTGACTGATGATGTTGATGTGGCGATCTACTATGGCCGTGGGAACTGGCCAGGTTTGCGAGCAGATAAATTGTACCAAGAGTTTTTGATCCCACTTTGTTCACCTTCATTACTTTTGGGTAACAAACCATTAGAATCTTTAAGTGACCTCAAATTACATACTTTGTTACACGATACTTCGCGTAAAGACTGGAAGCAGTTTGCTCGTCATTACAACATTGAAGGCATCAACGTAAACCACGGTCCTATTTTTAGTCACTCAACGATGGTGCTACAGGCTGCTGCGCACGGTCAGGGGGTCGCGCTCGGTAACAACGTACTCGCCAAACCTGAAATGGAAGCCGGACGACTCATTGCACCATTCGACGAGGTGTTGATATCTAAGAATGCATTCTATGTGGTGTGTCATGAACAGCAGGCAGATATGGGCCGAATCGCAACGTTTAGAGACTGGATGTTAGCAACCGCGAGAAAAGAACAAGAGGAAGTATTGGATGAATCACTGGATAGCTGAGGGGCCTGAAAACGGACCGCTGTTTATTTTTGCTCACGGCGCAGGTGCGGGGATGGAGCATGACTTCATGACAGCTGTCGCCAAAGGATTAGTGGAGCAAGGTATTCGTGTAGTGCGTTTTAATTTCCCTTACATGGTGAAACGTTCGGAAGATGGCAAAAAGCGTCCGCCCGATCGCGCGCCAAAGTTGCTCGAAGCATACAGCGAAGTGATCGCTCACTTTACTTCTTCTCCCGTGGTTATTGGTGGTAAGTCAATGGGCGGTCGTATGTCGAGCTTGTTGGCTGAAAATGAGCTGGTGGCGGGCATTGCCTGTTTAGGGTTTCCATTTCACCCACCAGGAAAGCCAGAGAAATACAAAGGCGAGCACTTAGCAACCATTGAGAAACCTACGCTGATTCTGCAAGGGGAACGAGACACCTTTGGTAAGCGCGAGGAATTCGATGATTTCGTCCTTTCGTCACAAGTAACGGTGAGCTTTTTACCTGATGGTGACCACAGCTTCAAACCGCGCAAGATCTCAGGTCATACTGAAGTGGGTAACATTGCACTCGCGATAGAGCAGTTAGCGGCGTTTATAAAAGAGGTGTACAGTGAAAAGTAAGTGGTTACTCTCATTCTCTGGATTGTCTGGGCTAATTTCGGTCGCTCTTGGAGCATTTGCTGCTCATGGGCTAAAAGCGACACTGGCCCCTTATTTGCTCGGTGTATTTGAGACCGGAGTTCTGTATCAATTTATTCACACGTTGGCGATTGTGTTTTGTGCCATTCTGCTTCTGCTCAATTTGGGACAAAAAGCACAAAAATATTTTTTCATTGCGGCGATTTGCTTTATTATCGGCATCTTTTGTTTTAGCGGCAGTCTTTACGCGCTGGCGCTGACGGGCATTAAGTGGTTTGGGCCAATTACTCCTGTGGGAGGATTACTGTTCATGATTGGTTGGTGTCTGTTCTTTTTTGCTGCGTTCAATATCAAAGAGGTCTCCAAGTGAAACAACTAATGCTCTATTGCCGTTCTGGCTTTGAGAAAGAGTGTGCTGGTGAAATTCAGGACAAAGCGACACAGTTGGAAGTGTATGGCTTCCCTCGTGTGAAGAGAAACTCAGGTTATGTTGTCTTCGAGTGTTACCAAGATGGAGA
>NZ_JAWOTD010000035.1:0-4729 GCF_033338715.1 Vibrio sp. Vb1337
TCTCTTCCCGACTCGCTGTGTGACTTTCGTCTCACTCCGTGTCGGTGGATGCGCAGTATAGGGGGTTGAGAAATTAGCACAAGCGTTTTTTGCAAAAAAACTTTCAACCGCACAAATAACGAGCATCCTGCATAGATACTCAACGATCTTGTCTAATATTTCGGGTTGTAGAGGATCTTTTCATGAAGAAATGCCTGACTTCCGCATTAAAAGATCGCCTATTTCTTTGTGATTTCGGTTACTGATCTTATCTCTCTTCGTTCTTTTTTCTCTTTCTACCTATATAAAGATGAAAAAAAAGAGCAGAACGATGACGAACTGCTCTTTTGGTCTTTGCTTTTTATTTGGGGTACTTCAGGTGAAGTCTTGGAAAAGTGTTTCTTCTATATATAGAAGAAAAGATCAGAGCATCCTTGCCCTTCTCTTTACGACAGATTAGTTAGGGGTATATCTAAATGTCGTTATTGTTCGATGACGCATTGAGCTCGTAAGAGTGGAGCATGCTTGCATTCCCAATGGCGTCATCTTCGAGAGGAACTTAGTTCTTCAATACTTTTACGGTGTAGCTACCATCTTTTTGTTGGTATAGACCGTGGATGTCGGTTTCGAAACCTGGGTAATGCGCACCGATCTCACAAAGCATCTCTAGGAAGTCCAGCACAGGGCGAGACTCTTGAGTCACCATTTCACCAGGAAGTACTAGTGGCACACCTGGAGGGTAAGGAAGGATCATGTTCGCACTTACGCGGCCAACCATTTCTTCCAGTTTGATTTCTTCTACGTTACCGCGAAGCTCTTCTTGCCATGCTGCGTGTGGTGTTACTTTCATTTCTGGAAGAACATCGAACGCTTTGTACATTAACTCTGGTAGGTTGTATTTCTTAGTTAGGTCATGAATTGCTTGTGCTAGTTCTTGAACGCGCATGCCTTCATAGAAGCTTGGGTCTTCGTTGTATAGCGAAGGTAGGAAGCTCTTGATGGTTAGGTTCAAGTCGTAGCCACGTTTAAATTCAGTTAGACCGCGTAGCAATTGCATTGCTTTTGATTTGTCGATACCGATTGAGAATAGGAACAACAAGTTGTATGGACCTGTTTTCTCTACCACGATGCCGCGCTCGTCTAGGAATTTAGCCACCAGCGAAGCAGGAATACCTGATTCTTCTAGTTCGCCTTCTTTATTCATCCCCGGAGTCAGTAGCGTTACTTTGATTGGATCAAGATACATGTGGTTGTCATCCATGTTCTTGAAGCCGTGCCATGTGTCGCTAGGGTCTAGTTTCCAACATTCCGTGGTATCGATGTTTTCTGGTTGCCATACATCGAAGAACCAGCTGTCGCTTTCTGCTTCTAGACGTTTGATCTCTTTACGGAAGCGGATTGCGCGATCGATAGAGTCTTGCATCAACTTCTTACCAGTGTTGCCGCGCATCATTGCCGCTGCAGTTTCAGTAGAAGCAACAATGCCGTACTGAGGTGAAGTTGAAGTGTGCATCATGAATGCTTCGTTGAAAGATTCTTTATCAAAGTCGCCTTTCACGTGAATCATTGAAGCTTGTGAGAACGCTGCCAACAGTTTGTGTGTTGATTGTGTTTCGTAGAACACTTTGCCTGGCATCGCTTCACCACTCATACCACATTTACCTTCGTAAATTGGGTTGAAGTTAGTGTAAGGCACCCAAGCACTGTCGAAGTGGATGTGTTTACAATCTAGCGACTCTTTGATGAATTGTGTGTTGTACAACAGACCATCGTAAGTTGAGTTAGTCACTACTGCGTAAGTTGGTGCTGTTGCACCTGGTGTTTTCGCCACTTTCTCTGCAATGACATCGCGGCTGAATTCGCTTTGTGGAATACCACCAAGGATGCCGTATGCGTTACGAGTTGGGCGGAAGTAGATTGGTGTCACGTCGCTCATCATCATTAGGTGAGTCAGAGATTTGTGACAGTTACGGTCAATCAGTACTGTGCTGCCCGCAGGTGCTGAGTACATACCAACGATTTTGTTCGATGTAGACGTACCGTTAGTTACGATGTACGAACTGTCTGCATTGAATGTACGTGCGATGTATTCTTCTGCATCTTTATGTGGACCTGAGTGGTCTAGTAGAGAACCTAGCTCAGGCATTGAGATTGATACGTCCGCTTTGAATGTGTTTGGACCGTAAAAATCGTAGAAGATGCTACCAGCAGGGCTTTTCTGGAATGCAGTACCGCCCATGTGACCTGGAGTACAGAAGGTGTATTTACCTTCTTCTACGTATTTGAATAGCGCTTTAGTGAATGGAGGCATGATGGCATCTTTGTATGCCTCAGTCGCTTGGGTGATTTTGATAGCGATGTCGTCAGCCATACCTAAAGCGTACTCGAAGAAGCTCACGTTTAGACGTAGGTCTGTTAGTGAAATGTCTAGAGTAGATTGTTCGTTAGCAAATGCGTGAACAGGCAGTTTTTCGTTGATTTGGCTGATACGTTCACATAGCTCAAGTGAGTATTTATCCCAGTCGAACAGCACACCGCAAATGCGTGGGTTCATCTCAATCATTTTGATCAAGTCTTTATCATCTACTGGGTAAACCACTTCGTAGCCCGCTTTCTCAAGAGCAGCGTGAAGTTGACGAACTGGCTCTTCTTTAAAGAACACACCCATGTGGTTCAAGATAGCGAATATATTCATTTGGACATCTCCAAGGCGAATGAGGGCGCTCTTTGCCATTTACAGGCAATGAGTAAGGTGAGCGCCGTGTGAATTTGGGTTTTATGGGCTGACACCGTAGTGCCAGCGTTTTGGGGATTAGTTGCTTGCTTGGGCAGGCATGTCGTCAGCGTGCATTTTCACGTACTGAGCAAGACCTGCTTTTTTGCTGTAGAACATCAAGATAACTAGAGACACGATGAAGGTTGCTGTTAGCGTACCGCCCTCTGCACCTGCTAGTGCGATGAAGCAGAACAGACAAGCCACACCAGAGAACAGCATTACGAAGCCGTTGCGTGTTGTCATACCTTCGAAGCGAATCAAGTTAATGCTTGAGTAGAAGTAAGGCAGCATAGTTAGTAGAACTGCGTCAGTTGTTAGCTGGTTGAACAGGTCTGATGCGTGTGCTGTTTTAGAGCTGAAGAACATCAGTACAACCATTAGTGCAGTCATCTTGATTGACGCAAGGATTAGACCTTTCTTAGGCACACCGTTTTTATCAGTTTCACCGTAGATTTTAGGGAAGTTGCCGTCGTTTGCTGCACGTTTACCCGCTTCACCTACTAGCATCATCCAAGAACCTAGCGAAGTGAAACATGCTAGCGCTGTGAATGCTGATACGAATGGTGCTGTCCAGCTACCGAATAGCTCAGTGGTTGCTAGTGCAAATGGTGCACCTGATGCCGCAACTTCTGACGCTGGGAACATACCGCTGATCATTTGAGTTGATAGGATGTAAATCACACCTGCGATACCAGTACCCAACATAGTTGCTAGTGGTACAGTACGTTTAGGGTTTTCTACCATACCAGTCGATACCGCTGCTGATTCCACACCTACGAATGACCATAGACAGATAAGAACCGCTGTTACTACCGCGTGGCTGTCAGTGCCTGCTGATACGTTCCAGTTTTGGCTGTAAAGCGCAGTATCGAAGTGCGTCCAACCAAATGCAGCTGTACCAACAACTGGGATAAGGATAAGAACTAGACCAAGCGTACATAGACGGCTTACCCAGCTACCACCAAGTAGGTTGACGAAAGTGAAGATCCATACTGATGCAATCGTCGCAATACCTGCTGGGATTGGGTTATTAAGCACAGGGAAGAATACTGAAAGGTAAGAAACACCTGTAATGGCAATAGCCAGGTTACCAATCCAGTTCGCGTGGTAATAAAGAACGCCCGTTTGGAAACCAAATACCGGAGACACTTCGCCAGCATAAGCGATAGGACCACCTTCTTGTGGGTTTTTGGTTGCCAGACGAGCGTAAACGAACGCCAGACTCAGTGCACCGACCAAACAGATCAGCCAACTGAAGATTGAAACAGAGCCTACAGAGGCAAGACTAGAAGGTAATAGTGCAATACCACTACCCATCATGTTACCGGCTACGACACCCGTACAGGCAATAAGGCCGATTTTTTTCGCATTCGATGACATAACATCTCCAAATCTATTCTACTCGAGTCAACATGACTCAAACTGAATGGTTATTAGCGAGATGCTATGAGGAAGAACCTGCTCGACCTCGCTAAATTTCGAAGTGAAGACTACGCCCAAAAACTGGGAAAAAAATAAACTTGGGGTTATCAATAAAACAATTAGCCCATCGGTATAAAGTTGAGATAAACCTGATAAACTAAAAAACATAAAGCCAGCATATACAGTACCTTAAGATAAAAAACTAAAGCGCTCATGTCGAAAAGCTAAAAACATCAACCTCAACAAATTTTCCATCAACCTTATCAACCACTATCAACATCAAGCTAACCCTATCCTGATTACCCAAACTGTTGATGCAGACTTTTCCTACCCTTATTGACCAATTGACTTACATCAAACTTCCCCTCCTCTTTTACTCAGCGATGCATAAGTACGAGCGTTATTACGCATAAACAACTGCGTTGTCGTGACCGGTTTTAAATACGCAAAGCTAAGGCCGAAACCCAAAAGCTCGATATGAAGCGGCACTAAGACAGGAAGTAAGAAGTAAGAAGTAAGAAGTAAGAAGCAGAATGCCAAGGTGTTGAGAAT
>NZ_JAWOTD010000035.1:4829-30805 GCF_033338715.1 Vibrio sp. Vb1337
AGAGAATAGAGAATAGAGAATAGAGAATAGAGAATAGAGAATAGAGAATAGAGAATAGAGAATAGAGAATAGAGAATAGAGAATGAAAAGCCCTCTCCTCTTCTATAGCAAGCATTATTAGTAGAAATAGAGGTAAGAAGCACACACAAGAGGCAGATACAAAAAAGCCCCTCACCGAAATGAAGGGCTAAAGATATCTTTACTTGTTAGATAGTGGCCGCTTACAACATACGAACCACGGAAGGATGCACTGCGCGATACATGGCGTAATCAATCGCCTTCATGTTACTTGGAAAAACCAAGTTCTCGCACAATAAGTAAGTTTCTACAGATGTATCAATATAGAATGCTTCACTGTAGGACTCACTTGCCCAATCCAAATCACCATCCAGCTCGGCGTGCTTACCGCGAATCACATAGGAAAGCACTGAATCACGTAACCTCAATGCCTGTCCGAGATGCCGCTTGGCTAACGCCATGTCACCAATGATGGTTTCGTGCAGTGCTAAAGCTTCATAAATTCGCGGTTGAATTGGCCCCACCATCATTTTCACATTAGTCTCTAGTGCTTCACTGAGCTGCTGCATTCGCCCTTTCTTCAACTCCTGTGAGAAATCAAGTGCCTTTTGTACATGGTAAGCAATCAACAACTCAGCTTGAACGTAAGCATTATCCGGCTCGATTTCTAAAATGTTTTCCATCAAGTCGATACCTTGGCGGAATTGTTTAGTATCAGAGACATTAAGGTAATGGTTAGCCTGAACAAACAACTCCAACGCGTCGGGATTCATTGGCATTCCCGCCACCAGCATCGTAGATTTCAATTTGGCATCCGATACTTTCAGCACTTGCATCAAATCCAACGATGCTTGTTGAAGCACTGTCTTTAAATGACTACTGGTTAACGCGTATTGACGACTAAACAACACTTTCTCAGATGAGTTATTGCGATATTCCACCTCTAAAAAGCTGCCACCGTCATTCTCACGAACTCTCACCACAACCGATTTACCAGGCACAATGCCAGAAGTAAACGACGCCTTCTTTAGCATGACTCGGTAATCACTGACTTGAGCAATGTCGGACATCAACTTTTGGGCGAATCCGTCTGCCAAATCGTAGCTTAATCCTTCATTCGTAAAATTATCTTGAAACTTGAACTCAATCAGATGGGTATCGATGGCTTGGGTAATACGCACTTCCGATTGCTTGTAGGTAAACACGCCCATCACTACGACCAACATACTGATCCAGATGAAGTTCATAATTCCCAATCGCCAAGGACTGATTTTGTTTTTGCTCTGAGGGGCTTTTTTCTCTTTTGACATCTCGCAGACCGCGCGAGTTAGAGGACCTGCTGGAAAGGTAACGGCTGGTGCTATAGGTAGACAATCCTCTTCCGATTCTTCAACCGAAGGTGGGATCTCTTCATTTTGCCGACTTGTGACAAACTCTTCATGCGTCATAGCAACCACGTTCGCTACCAGCTTATAGCCACGCTTGGGCACCGTGATAACGTAGTTGGTATTTTCCTCTCGACCGTCACGTAGTAGCTTACGCAACTCAAAGATGGATTGAGTCACCACTTGATCGGTCACAATCGCTCCAGCCCAAACGTACTGAATCAATTCCTCGCGGTTGAACACCTCATTCGCATGCTCCGCTAAGAAGTGCAAAAGATTAATTAAGCGTGGCTCAACAGCAACTTCCCTATCTTGTCGATACAGCTTATTTTCATCAACGCTCAAAACCCAGTCATTGATTTGAAAATAGACTCCAACCATGTATGAAAACTCTCGTATCTACAGACAGCGTTACGCTAGGAATCAGACAATGGTCGATTCCTACAAGTAACTAAAGGCAAGATTATAGGTGGGAAAGCAGCGTGTACCTAGAAAAGCAAGTCGCCAAAAATGCAAACTTAAGTTAAGTGATTCAAGAATGAGACTACTCAAGTGCTGCAAGGATAGAGCAATGTGTGGCGTTATCGTCTGTATGACCACAACAAGCATCATTAATCTTCTTTAACGCTCGGCGAATTTTCGTCAGCTCGTTAATTTTCCCATCAATCAGCTCTAACTTGGCAGAAGTAATGGCTTTTACCTCTGCACAGCTGTGTTCTGTCGCTTCTAACTTAATTTCTAACAGGTCTTTAATTTCATCCAGACTCAAGCCAAGATCTTTACCTTTGAGGATAAAGTGCACCTGCTTTTGATTCTCTTCATCATACAAGCGATAGCCTGACTCACTTCGTCCTGCGGGTTTTATTAGCGCGTTTTTCTCGTAGAAACGCAATGTATCGGCAGTCACACCACAACGTTTTGCCAGTTCACCTATCTGAAACATAACTCCCCCTATTAACTATCTCGTTACTTTTAAAGCTAAAGAACCACTTTTTTGCAATTATTTTTGAGATGCCAAACGATTGCGCGAGCTTTTTTGTAATAAATTGGTTAGAATACGCGCCATCAAACGTGGAGACTGTTTTCCAACCAGAAAACACCCTGCAAAGGTCTTTACCAAAACTGGCCAATATTTTACCCCAAGAGGTAAAAACAAGTTCATTTTTGGCAAACATCTTTAACTCCGTGAATTTGAGGAAAATGGAAGCATGAATAACGCTCGTCCTATTCGCCGTGCGCTTATCAGCGTATCAGACAAAACAGGTATTGTTGAGTTTGCGCAAGCTCTTGCTGAGCGCGGTGTCGATATCCTATCTACTGGTGGTACAGCTCGCCTACTTGCCGAACAAGGCATCGCCGTAACCGAAGTCTCTGACTACACTGGTTTCCCAGAAATGATGGACGGCCGCGTTAAAACGCTTCACCCAAAAGTTCACGGTGGTGTGCTTGGTCGTCGTGGCCAAGATGATGACGTGATGGAAAAGCACGGCATCAACCCTATCGATATGGTTGTCGTAAACCTATACCCATTCGCAGAAACCGTTGCCAAAGAAGGCTGTACACTAGCCGACGCGGTTGAAAACATCGATATCGGCGGCCCAACAATGGTTCGTTCTGCAGCGAAAAACCACAAAGACGTGACTATCGTTGTTAACGCAGGTGATTACGGCCGCGTAATTGCAGAGATGGACGAAAACGACAAATCTCTCACTCTCGAAACTCGCTTCGACCTTGCCATCGCTGCTTTTGAACACACTGCCGCTTACGATGGCATGATCGCAAACTACTTCGGCACTATGGTTCCATCTTACGGTGAGAACAAAGAAGGTGATGAAGAGAGCAAATTCCCTCGTACGTTCAACCAACAGTTCGAGAAGAAGCAAGACATGCGCTACGGTGAGAACAGCCACCAAGCAGCCGCATTCTACGTTGAAGCAAACCCACAAGAAGCATCCGTTTCTACTGCTCGCCAAATCCAAGGTAAAGCCCTTTCTTACAACAACATCGCAGACACGGACGCAGCGCTTGAGTGTGTGAAAGAGTTCAACGAGCCAGCATGTGTAATCGTAAAACACGCAAACCCATGCGGTGTTGCTCTAGGTAAAGACATCCTAGAAGCGTACAACCGTGCTTACCAAACTGACCCAACATCTGCATTCGGCGGCATCATTGCATTCAACCAAGAGCTAGACGCAGCAACAGCAACCGCTATTGTTGAGCGTCAATTCGTTGAAGTGATCATCGCACCTTCTGTTTCTGCTGAAGCGATTGAAGTGGTTGCAGCGAAGAAGAACGTGCGTCTACTTGAGTGTGGCGAATGGACAACTAAGACAACTGGCTTTGACGTGAAACGCGTGAATGGCGGTCTACTGGTTCAAGACCGTGACCAAGGCATGGTAAGCCTAGACGACCTAAAAGTGGTTTCTAAGCGCCAGCCAACAGAAGAAGAGCTGAAAGATGCACTGTTTTGCTGGAAAGTAGCGAAATACGTGAAATCTAACGCGATCGTTTACTCGAAAAGCGACATGACTATCGGTGTAGGTGCTGGCCAAATGAGCCGCGTTTACTCTGCGAAAATCGCGGGCATCAAAGCTGCAGACGAAGGTCTACAGGTTGAAGGTTGTGTAATGGCATCAGATGCATTCTTCCCATTCCGTGACGGTATCGACGCGGCTGCAGAAGCGGGCATCAAGTGTGTGATCCAACCAGGTGGTTCCATGCGTGATGACGAAGTTATTGCAGCGGCAGACGAACACGGCATGGCGATGATCTTTACCGGTATGCGTCACTTCCGCCACTAATCCTCTCGTCTTCACTGGGACGATAACTGCGTTGACGGCGTTCACTTATCCTAATCACATAGCATACTATGCTCATAGGAATAAGTTCACTTGTCGCCTTGTCCTCGTCCCATTGAATTAGAGAGGCCATACTCAGGTCTTTGCGAAATATCTGAGTTTGAGCAAACGGTATTTATAAGATTAAGGATTTTCATATGCGAGTTTTAATCATTGGTTCAGGCGGTCGTGAACATGCGCTAGGCTGGAAAGCAGCGCAAAACCCAAATGTTGAGACTATTTTCATTGCTCCAGGCAACGCAGGTACAGCACTAGAGCCAAAACTAGAGAACGTAAACATCGATGTAGAAGACATCGCTGGCCTTGTTGCTTTCGCCAAAGAGAAGGCGATTGAACTGACTATCGTTGGCCCAGAAGCACCGCTGGTTATTGGTGTGGTGGATGCGTTCCGCGAAGCGGGCTTACCAATCTTTGGTCCTACCCAAGCCGCAGCGCAGCTTGAAGGCTCTAAAGCGTTTACTAAAGACTTCCTTGCTCGTCACCAAATCCCAACCGGTGCCTACGCAAACTTCACAGAAATTGAACCAGCGCTTGCTTACGTGCGTGAGCAAGGTGCACCGATCGTGGTGAAAGCCGACGGCCTTGCTGCTGGTAAAGGCGTGATTGTGGCAATGACGCTAGAAGAAGCGGAAGACGCAATCAAAGACATGCTAGCAGGCAACGCATTTGGTGATGCTGGTAGTCGTGTCGTTATCGAAGAGTTCCTAGATGGTGAAGAAGCAAGCTTCATCGTGATGGTGGATGGTGAGAACGTTCTGCCAATGGCCACCAGCCAAGACCACAAACGCGTAGGCGACAAAGATACGGGTCCTAACACCGGTGGCATGGGTGCATATTCTCCTGCTCCAGTGGTAACACAGGAAATCCACAACCGCATCATGGAAGAAGTGATTTACCCAACAGTACGTGGCATGGCCTCTGAAGGTAACCCTTACACTGGTTTCCTATACGCGGGTCTGATGATCGACAAAGACGGCACTCCGAAAGTAATCGAGTACAACTGCCGCTTCGGTGATCCTGAGACGCAACCTATCATGATGCGCATGGAATCGGATCTTGTTGATCTGTGCCTAGCGGCAATCGACGAGAAACTGGATCAAGCGGAATCGAAGTGGGATCCACGAGCATCGATTGGTATCGTGCTAGCAGCCGGTGGTTATCCAGCAGCGTACAACAAAGGCGACGTTATTTCGGGTCTGCCACAAGTTGAAATTGAAGGCGAAAAAGTCTTCCATGCTGGTACAGATAACAAAGATGGCGACATCGTGACAAACGGTGGTCGTGTTCTTTGTGCAACCGCACTTGGCAACAGTGTATCAGAAGCGCAGCAGCGTGCTTACGAGCTTGCAAAACAGATCAGTTGGGATGGCATGTTCCATCGCAACGACATCGGCTACCGTGCAATTGCACGTGAGCAAGAAAAATAAAAACAACATAAGTTGGCTAAAAAACAAAAGGCGCACTCAGCGCCTTTTTTATTGTTCTTGTTCGACAGAATTCGAAGCAATGTTTATTCAGAGATCAACTTTGGCCGAGAAACACAATCAAAGTCATCGTCATTGAGCATCAACAGTTCATCGACCATTGCTTTGTTTCGTGACTGCTTGCCGACAAAAGCCACATAACTGTCTACCGATGAGAGACGCTCGATAATAAATTTTGGCAACGTCTGATTAAACTCGAGTGTCGAGAACACCTTACCTTTGCAGGTTTCAAACGATTGACCATTCCAATAACCTTGAATAAGGCTCTGATTGTTACGAGACTGCGCCTTAACCGATGCCACTACGTCATTCGCTTCTGCTTTGTAGCGCTCTAATTGGTCATGCTGAAGTGGTAAGACTTTACGGTTAACACGATATTGTTGGTAAACCGCTTCGCCATCTTTATTGAAACGGATGTGGATTTGAAAAGGCACCAACTCTTGTTTGGTATCAACTTGCTCGCCTTTTCGAATCAACTCTCGCAACTCCCCTTCATCCCAGCGATAATCACTCTGGAACCAACCATTGTCCCCCATAGTCACATAATCAGCCGCCGTACTCACACGAGTGAGTTTCTCTGTCATCCAGTACAAGCTGCTAGCATCTCCCGCAACTTTACCACCTGAAAAATGCGTGAATTGTTCTAAATTAGGAGTTTCAACCGATGAACAGCCAAAAAGGGTAAGGCTAGATAGGAGAAGTGAAGTGAGTAGATGTTTTTTCATGAAATTGCACCGAGGCAGGATACCTCGGTGCATTCTAACTTAGTTTACTGATTCTTTCAGCGCTTTACCTGCTACGAATGCTGGTACGTTAGCTGCTGCGATTTGAATCTCGTCACCAGTCTTAGGGTTACGACCAGTACGTGCAGCGCGGTGGTTTACTTTGAATGTACCAAAACCAATTAGTTGAACTTGGTCACCCTCTTTAAGTGCGCCAGTTACACCATCAAGAGTCGCTTCAAGAGCAGCTTTTGCTTGTGCTTTTGATAGGTCTGCTTTCTCTGCGATAAAGTCGATTAATTGGGTCTTGTTCATTAGGTTTCCCTTCTCATAGGTTATCGAATTCGTCTCACTCTAAAACATAAATGCCCCATCTGGCAAAGGTTTGTAAGCGATCTTTCGATTTTCTGACGTACTTTTAGCCATAATATGAGTAATAACTCACAATTTGTTACCACATACCCCCTGAAAACCCTTGCTTTCCAAGGTATTTGGACCAATTTATAAGTCACTTTTGCGGTTATAATAGCTGCAAATAACCACTATCAAACTACATTCAAGGGCAACTATGCTGCTGTTATCCATTTATATCTCTATTGCAATCGGCATTTCGTTTATCTGTTCGGTGCTGGAGGCGGTACTGCTGAGTATCAGTCCGAGCTACATTGCGCAGCTCAATCAACAGGGGCATCCCGCAGCTGGGCAATTGGCTAAGCTGAAATCAGATATCGACCGACCACTGGCATCTATTCTGACTTTAAACACCATCGCTCACACGATCGGCGCGGCCACTGCTGGTGCACAAGCTGCAGTTGTATTTGGTAGCGAAGCATTAGGTATCTTTTCGGCAGTGCTGACATTGGCGATCTTAGTGCTTTCAGAAATCGTACCGAAGACGATTGGCGCGACCTACTGGCGTCAGTTGGCACCCACTGCCGCGGTCGCATTGCGTTGGATGGTATGGGCGCTTACACCCTTTGTTTGGTTCTCAGAGCAAATCACCAAGCGTCTTGCTCGTAACCACGAAGCTCCAAAGATGCGTGATGAGCTGTCTGCAATGGCGATTCTGGCACGTGAAAGCGGTGAGTTTGCCGAGGGTGAATCAAAAATCTTAAGCAACTTGCTTGGCATCCAAGATGTACCCGTAACGCAGGTTATGACGCCACGACCAGTAGTATTCCGTGTCGATGCCACAATGACCATCAATGAGTTCCTAGAAAAACACAAAGATACGCCTTTCTCACGCCCATTGGTTTACAGCGAGCAGAAAGATAACATCATTGGTTTTGTGCATCGCCTTGAGTTGTTCAAACTACAACAATCAGGTTGTGGACAGAAACAGTTGGGAGCAATCATGCGCCCAATTCAAGTGGTGCTAAACAATACCACTTTACCTAAAGTATTCGACCAGATGATGACTCATCGCTTACAGCTGGCACTTGTTGTTGATGAATACGGTACCGTGCTAGGTTTGGTAACGTTGGAAGATATTTTTGAACACCTCGTAGGCGAGGAGATCATCGACGAAGCAGATAAAAGCACTGACATGCAGGAGCTGGCTTACCAACGCTGGGAAAGCTGGAAAGAAATGCACGGCGTAATCGAAAGCCGCGATGACGATGAAGAAGATAATGAGCCGGAGAAGCAGGATAAAGAGCCAGAAGCTCAAGAGCCACCGAAATCCGACTCGAAAGAATCGTAATCAGCATTAGGTATAACAGCTTAAACGCACAAACAAAAAAGGCATCCAGTTAGGATGCCTTTTTCTATTTATTCAACGATTAAAGTGCAATACCGATGTTGCTCACACCTTCTTCACGTAGCTCTTCACGCAAATCTTTAATCAAGCTGATGTCACGTTCTACCGCTTCACGCAGCGGACGGAAGATAGCCCACTGGACGTCCCACTCTTCACATACGGCTTCGTTTTCTTTCTGGTTGTCGTTGGTGATTGGCTCTGCACCTTGCGCTTGCTCTAGGTCAGCAACGGTTTGTACCGACTGTTGGCTCACTTTAAGCATTGAATCGAAAAGGTAGTCGCGATCCAATAGACCATGCAGTAACGTAGACAAACCCTGACACGCGTCCATCGCTGGGTAAACGCCGTAAAAATCGAACTCATCCGCACTTGGGAACAATTCTTCTAACTTCTCTAATTGGCGTTCGAAGTTAATTTTCGCGTTCTTAACTGTCAAAATTTCCCATACACTATCAAGAATCGCTCGGTAAGCACGCGGGTCAGCAAATTCTGTATTCTCACAAAACATCGCATAGTTTGGATACATGCGTTCACACAGACACGCCATAAAGGTAATTTGTTGCCAAGGTTCTAGTTTTTCTAAACGAACCTGAAGAGGATTCTTAAGCATAGTCACTCAATCATTGAAGAAAAAAACAGCGAAAGTGTACTTGATTCATCACAGGGAAAAAAGTTAATGCCGCATTCAAATCAGATTTTCCTGCTCTCAGAGCATCGCGACACCTACAAAACGTTACTGGCAGAGAAAAATCTGCCCGATCTTTGCCTCACCGACCAACCAGAAGCCGCTCAGATCGTACTAGCGGATCCACCCTTACTATCACAAAGCTTAGACGAGTTTTCACAGCTTGAATGGGTACAATCCACGTTTGCTGGTGTCAACGCCTTAACATCCCCTAGCCTTCGTCAGGACTATACTTTAACTAACGTTCGAGGCATCTTTGGTCCACTGATTGCTGAATATGTTTTGGGTTACAGTATTGCCCATTACCGCCACTTTGCCCGATACCACCAGCAGCAACAAAACAAACAATGGCAGCCTCACCTGTACACGTCATTAAAAAGTAAAACCATGGTAATTCTTGGTACCGGTAGCATTGGGGGCTATCTGGGCAACGCCGCTAAAGCAATGGGGATAAAAACTATCGGTATTAACCGCACAGGTATCCCTACTCCAGGCGGCGAGTTTCATCAGACCTTTCATATCAATGAACTAAGTAAGGCATTTGAGCAAGCCGACATCGTTGTGAATACTCTACCAAGTACACCTGAGACGCGACAGTTACTTAATCGTCAAACGCTCAGCCAACTAAATCAGGCGTTATTGTTTAACGTAGGTCGTGGCGACGTACTGGATGAGGCAGGGTTGCTCTTCGCTCTGAAAAACCGTTGGGTAGAACACGCCTTCTTAGATGTGTTTGATCAAGAACCGTTGTCGGTAGAGCATCCATTTTGGAAACTACCGCAAGTCACCATCACTCCACACATTGCTGCGCTGAGTTTTCCCGAGCAAGTCATCGAGATTTTTGCTGACAACTATCTACGCTGGCGCGATGGGTTTTCATTAAATTATCAAGTGGATTTCGAAAAGGGTTACTAAGAATGTCGTTAGACGAGCTATTGCAGCAAGTGAGGGCCTGCCAGATCTGCGCGGATAACTTACCTTTGGGTGCAAACCCTGTCGTGCAAGCAGCAAAAGGGGCACGCATCCTAATCATCGGTCAGGCCCCTGGCACACGTGTACACAAAACCTCGATACCTTGGAATGACCCAAGTGGTGATCGATTACGCCAATGGCTCGATATCGACAAAGACGTTTTCTACGACCCAAATAAAATTGCCATTGTCCCAATGGGATTCTGTTATCCAGGCAAAGGGAACTCTGGTGATTTACCGCCTCGTAAAGAATGTGCGCCCACTTGGCATAAAAAGATTCTTGAGCAGCTGCCCAATATAGAGCTCACTCTACTAATTGGTCAGTACTCGCAGCAGTACTATCTCACCAACAAACCAAAGACGCTCACGCAAACCGTTCAGCAATGGCAAGATTGGGAACCGGACTTTATCCCGCTCCCTCACCCATCTCCACGCAATACATTGTGGTTAAAGAAGAATCCTTGGTTTGAATCTGACGTCGTACCATACCTTAAAAAACGCGTTCACTCGATGCTTTAGGTTACCCATGATCTAATTGCTTGTTTATCTGTACAAGAAAATTAGAACATAAAACCAGAAATTATAAGTATTTGTTTATATTAAATTTTAATGTCTAATGTACAGCTAGAGTAGTAATTAGATCATAGTAGGCCAAATACTACTAGAGCTGTACAGCCTTGAGTCTCAGATAGAAAAAATGAATTTTAGGCAAAAAAATACCGGCACTGAATGCCGGCATTTGATTTCAAAAGATCTAACTTACTTGTGGTATGGCTTAGATAGCTCGTGTACCGCTTCCACAAATACGCCCGCGTTTTCTGGCGGCACATCCAAATGGATACCGTGACCTAGGTTGAACACATGACCAGTACCTGCATCACCAAAACCTTCTAGAATACCCGCGACTTCTTCACGGATACGCTCTGGTGAAGCGTAAAGCATTGATGGGTCCATGTTACCTTGCAGCGCCACTTTATCACCGATACGTGCTTTCGCGTCTGCAATGTTGATTGTCCAGTCTAGACCAACCGCATCACAGCCCGTTGCTGCGATTTGCTCAAGCCACATGCCGCCATTCTTAGTAAACAGTGTGACTGGCACGCGACGACCGTCGTTTTCACGAATCAGACCATCTACAATCTTGTGCATGTATTGCAGTGAGAACAGATTGTAATCACGAGGCGTTAGTACGCCACCCCATGTGTCAAATACCATTACCGATTGCGCACCCGCTTTAATTTGCGCGTTTAAGTACTCGATAACGCTGTCTGCCAGCTTATCTAGAAGTAGGTGCAGAGTTTGTGGTTCCGCGTACATCATCTTCTTGATCTTGGTAAACGCTTTAGAGCTACCACCTTCGATCATATACGTCGCAAGAGTCCAAGGACTACCAGAAAAACCAATCAGCGGCACTTCACCCTTCAGGTCTTTACGGATCTGGCGTACTGCGTTCATTACGTATTGCAGTTCACCTTCAGGATCTGGCAAACCAATTTTTTCCACGTCGGCTTTGCATGTAATTGGGTTATCAAAAACAGGTCCTTCACCCGCAGCAAAACGTAAACCAAGCCCCATTGCATCTGGAATCGTTAAGATGTCCGAGAATAAGATCGCGGCATCAAGAGGAAAACGGCGTAATGGTTGAAGTGTCACTTCTGATGCTAATTCTGCATTTCGACACAAAGACATGAAATCACCCGCTTCTGCACGAGTCGCTTTGTATTCTGGTAGGTAACGACCTGCCTGGCGCATCATCCATACTGGCGTGTAATCTACCGGCTCTTTTAAAAGCGCACGCAGATAACGATCATTTTTTAATTCAGTCATTCCGTAATTCCAACTGTTAGGCTTTCTGTGAAAGGGGGTATTCTATCACTGATTTAAGTCCAATAGCTGTGTGCTTTGCAACCTGGATCAAGTTATTAACTTTTAAATCAATGCTTAATTTGCACCCAATCGGTATCAGTGTTAAAAATTTGTTCGCTAGCGAAAACTACAATTATAAACTGAGTACTTAGTACTCAGCATCTCATAACGACATCTTACTTACCCCCTCCCTCTCGGAGGGTTTTTTTTATCTATTTATCAGATAATTAGTGTCTATATCTTTCAGCGTCTGCTCGATAAGTGCTCTTGCAATCGTTCCTTTAGGCGCAACAGGCGGCATCTCGTCGATACCAAACCATTGTGCATCAGACAGCTCAGTGTAGTCTGGACTTAACTCTCCCGATTCATAGTCAGCTAAAAACCCCATCATCATACTGGATGGGAAAGCCCAAGGCTGGCTGCCAAAGTAACGAATATTTTTAACGAGAATTCCCGTTTCTTCATGAATTTCTCGAGCCACACACTCTTCTAATGTCTCACCGACTTCTAAGAAGCCAGCAATAACCGTATACATACCATTTCGATGCCTTGGATGTTGGGCTAATAAAATCTGATTTTCTTTACGTACAGCAACGATAATACACGGAAATATTCTAGGATAATGAAGGGTGCGACATTCACCACACTGCATGGCTAACTGGTTATTATTAAGAAAGTTTCTTCCTCCACACTGTGGGCAAAAGCGCAAACTTTGCGTCATGTGCCCATATTGCACAGCTTTACTTAACAACATAAATAATGGCTCAGGAAAATGCAGGCAGTCACGCAGGGATACTAAAGGTAGATCATGCTCTAAATCGGCCAAGTTAAGCCACATGACGGGCGAACCAGAATACTCACCAATGGGTCTTGCACTCGTTACTGGCAGTGATAACTGCTCTGCAGACCCGAAGGGCACAGCACCATCCACCAGCCAAATTTCACTTCCTGCAACAACACACCAGTATGCATTTATCGCGCGGTTAACATCACCTTTTCTTAACATTACACCATCCCTTTGCTTGAAGTTCGTTCATTTTACTGGCAATCTAATTTCATACTAGAGTTTATCGTTAAGTAAATGTGCACTCTAAATTCTAGTAAGGACAAGAGTTTGTAATAACTTTACTAACTTTGCTTTGCAAAGGATACGTTCGCCGATGGGCGATCAGATCATGAGGGCATGGTCATGCTAAGAAAATTCAAACAAACACAAGACCAGTGGGGTGGCTCAAGTGATGTCATTGATCACTGGTTAGAGACACGACAATCCCTGATTGTTGAATATTGTAAGCTTGCAGCGCTGCAACCTTGTTCGAAAACCAATGTTATTGAACTCCCATCTCCTTCCGAACTGCAGGATTTCTGTCAGCACCTCGTTGATTACATCTCCGAAGGCCACTTTAAAATTTATGACATGGTTATGGACCGTTGGAAAGCAACCGGCTTTGTCGTGACTAATGAGATCAATCAAACCTATGGTCAAATTGTTCTAACGACTGAACCATTATTGAACTTTAACGATAAGTACTCAGAAGTGACTGAAGATGATGAATTAAATGATTTCGATTCTGATATGTGTCTCATTGGGGAAATTCTTGAGACTCGCTTTGAAGTCGAGGACTATCTGATACAGCAAATCGCAGAAAGCCTGTCTATGCCACCTGGAGCTTAGTATTTGCAAACATTCAGAAATAGAGTGAGAGAAAAGACTGACGATCATCGTCGGTCTTTTTTGTTTCTAGCTTTATCGAAAATCCCACCGGAAGAACAAAGTAGTATAAAAACTAAAAAGGCACCCGAAGGTGCCTTTTTCTTAAGCTTTTAACGATTACTCGTTATATGACTTACTCTTCAGAAGAGAAACCAGCGTTTAGAAGTGCCGCTAGGTTATCCGTTGCTTGCTCAGCAGAAGGACCATCTTGCGCTTCAGAACGTTTAGCTTGACGCTCTTGGTGGTATGCGAAACCAGTACCAGCTGGGATCAGACGACCAACAATTACGTTCTCTTTCAGACCACGTAGGTCATCACGCTTACCAGAAACCGCAGCTTCCGTTAGTACGCGAGTTGTCTCCTGGAACGATGCCGCAGAGATGAACGACTCAGTCGCTAGAGATGCTTTAGTAATACCTAGTAGTTCACGTTCGAAACGTGCAGGCTCTTTGCCTTCAGCTTCTAGGTTACGGTTAGCAATCTTAACTTGTGAGTATTCAATCTGCTCACCAGGTAGGAACTCAGAGTCACCAGAGTGAGTAATAGTACACTTACGTAGCATCTGACGAACGATAGTTTCAATGTGCTTATCGTTAATCTTAACGCCTTGTAGACGGTAAACTTCCTGTACTTCGTTAGCAATGTACTGCGTTACCGCGTGTACGCCACGTAGACGTAGGATGTCATGTGGAGACTCTGGACCATCTGCGATCACGTCACCACGTTCAACTTTTTCACCTTCGAATACGTTCAACTGACGATGCTTAGGAATCATCTCTTCGTAAGCTTCACCGCTTTCACGTGTGATCACTAGGCGACGTTTACCTTTCGTCTCTTTACCAAAGCTCACAGTACCTGTGTGCTCAGCAAGGATTGCAGGCTCTTTCGGCTTACGTGCTTCAAATAGGTCAGCAACTCGTGGAAGACCACCGGTGATATCTTTGTTACCGCCAGACTTCTGAGGAATACGTGCTAGTGTTGCACCAACACCTACTGCTGCGCCATCTTCGATGTTCACAATCGCTTTACCAGGTAGGAAGTAGTGAGCTGGCATATCAGTACCAGGGATCATTACATCGTTACCTTGCTCGTCAACAAGTTTGATAGCTGGACGCATATCTTTACCTGCTGAAGGGCGAGCTGCTGGGTCAGTTACTTCGCTTGAAGATAGACCAGTTAAGTCATCCGTTTGACGAGATACTGTTACGCCGTCGATCATATCTACGAACTGGATGCGACCTGCTACCTCAGTAATGATAGGTAGTGTGTGCGCTTCCCAGTTTGCAACTGTTTCGCCAGCTTGAACTGTATCACCATCGCCTTTGCTTAGTAGCGTACCGTAAGGCAGTTTGTGCTTCTCTTTAGTACGACCAAACTCATCAACGATAGTTAACTCTGTCGCACGAGAAGTGATAACGATCTTACCGTCATCAGCCAATACAGATTTAGCGTTGTGTAGCTTGATAGAACCGTTGTTCTTAACTTGAACACTGTTCTCTGCCGCTGCTGTCGATGCCGCACCACCGATGTGGAACGTACGCATCGTTAGCTGTGTACCTGGCTCACCGATAGACTGAGCAGCAATAACACCCACTGCTTCACCTTGGTTCACTAGGTGACCACGTGCTAGGTCACGACCGTAACATTGTGCACAACAACCGAAGTCAGAATCACACGTTACTACAGAGCGCACTTTCATGCTGTCTACTGAGTTCTCTTCCATGATTTGACACCACTTCTCATCGATCAGGGTGTTACGTGGAATAAGAACGTCTTCAGTGCCAGGTTTTAGTACGTCTTCAGCAACAACACGACCAAGAGCAAGCTCAGAAAGTGCAACTTTAACATCACCACCCTCGATGTGAGGCATCATGTCGACACCTTCGTGAGTGCCACAGTCATGTTCAGTTACAACAACGTCTTGAGCAACGTCTACTAGACGACGAGTTAGGTAACCCGAGTTCGCTGTTTTCAGTGCCGTATCCGCAAGACCCTTACGAGCACCGTGCGTTGAGATAAAGTACTGAAGTACGTTTAGACCTTCTTTAAAGTTCGCTGTGATCGGCGTTTCGATGATTGAACCATCTGGACGCGCCATCAGACCACGCATACCCGCAAGCTGACGAATCTGTGCTGCAGAACCACGAGCGCCCGAGTCCGCCATCATATAGATGCTGTTGAATGACTCTTGCTGTTCCTCTTCACCGTCACGGTTAACTACCGTTTCAGATGAAAGGTTTTCCATCATTGCTTTCGCAACACGGTCGTTGGTCGATGCCCAGATATCGATAACTTTGTTGTAGCGTTCGCCCGCAGTAACAAGACCTGATTGGTACTGTTCCTGGATTTCACGTACTTCTTCTTCCGCTTCTGCGATTTCAGTGTACTTAGCTGCTGGTACAACCATATCGTCGATACCAACAGATACACCAGAAAGTGCCGCGTATGCGAAACCTGTGTACATGATTTGGTCAGCGAAGATTACTGTATCTTTCAGACCTAGCTTACGGTACGCCTCGTTAAGTAGGTTAGAGATTTGCTTCTTACCTAGCTTTTGGTTAACGATGCTGTACGGTAGACCAGCTGGCACGATTTGCCATAGCATTGCACGACCAACAGTGGTGTCTACCATCTTGGTTTCTGTAGTGCTGTTGCCATCTTCGTCTACAACAGTTTCTGTAATACGTACTTTAACGCGTGCGTGAAGCTCAGCTTGTTTAGTGCGGTATGCTTTCTCAGCCTCTTCTGGGCCAGAAAGGTACATGCCTTCACCTTTCACGTTGATCTTTTCACGAGTCATGTAGTACAGACCCAATACAACGTCCTGAGAAGGTACGATGATCGGATCACCTGACGCTGGCGACAGAATGTTGTTTGTCGACATCATCAGAGTACGAGCTTCAAGCTGTGCCTCTAGAGTTAGAGGTACGTGAACCGCCATTTGGTCACCATCGAAGTCCGCGTTGTACGCCGCACAAACAAGTGGGTGTAGCTGAATCGCTTTACCTTCGATCAGTACTGGTTCGAACGCCTGGATACCTAGACGGTGAAGTGTAGGTGCACGGTTCAATAGTACTGGGTGTTCACGGATTACTTCGTCTAGGATATCCCAAACGACCGCTTCTTCACGCTCTACCATTTTCTTAGCAGCTTTGATTGTAGTCGCAAGACCACGAGTCTCTAGCTTGCTGTAGATGAATGGTTTGAATAGCTCAAGTGCCATCTTCTTAGGAAGACCACACTGGTGTAGACGCAGGTATGGGCCTACTGTGATTACAGAACGGCCAGAGTAGTCTACACGTTTACCTAGAAGGTTCTGACGGAAACGACCTTGTTTACCCTTGATCATATCAGCAAGAGATTTCAGAGGACGCTTGTTAGAACCTGTGATCGCACGACCACGACGACCGTTATCTAGTAGCGCATCAACAGACTCTTGCAGCATACGTTTTTCGTTACGTACGATGATGTCCGGAGCAGCTAGCTCTAGAAGACGCTTCAAACGGTTGTTACGGTTGATCACACGACGGTATAGATCGTTAAGATCAGAAGTCGCAAAGCGACCGCCATCTAGAGGTACTAGAGGACGTAGATCTGGCGGAAGTACTGGAAGTACAGTTAGGATCATCCACTCAGGGTTGTTACCCGATGCGATGAACGCTTCTACCAGCTTAAGACGCTTAGTTACTTTCTTACGCTTAGTTTCAGAGTTTGTTGTCTCTAACTCTTCACGCATTTGTTCTGCTTCAGCGTGCATATCCATAGAACCTAGTAGGTCCTTGATAGCTTCCGCACCCATCTTAGCAGTGAACTCGTCGCCCCACTCTTCTAGACGATCTAGATACTCTTCTTCAGTAAGCATCTGACCTTTTTCTAGATCAGTCATACCAGGCTCTGTTACTACGTACATTTCGAAGTACAGAACGCGTTCGATATCACGTAGAGGGATATCCATTAGTAGACCGATACGAGACGGTAGCGATTTTAGGAACCAGATGTGAGCTACTGGTGAAGCCAGTTCAATGTGGCCCATACGGTCACGACGAACTTTAGTTTGTGTAACTTCTACACCACACTTCTCACAGATAACACCACGGTGCTTCAGGCGCTTGTACTTACCACAAAGACATTCGTAGTCTTTAACTGGACCAAAGATACGCGCACAGAACAGACCATCGCGTTCAGGTTTGAACGTACGATAGTTGATCGTTTCAGGTTTTTTAACTTCACCGAAAGACCATGAACGGATCATGTCTGGTGAAGATAGACCGATTTTGATTGCATCAAATTCTTCGGTCTTATGCTGTGCTTTTAGAAAGTTTAATAAGTCTTTCACAATCAGCTCCTGTAAGGAGTTAAAAGGAGCTCACTTGCTAAAGTGAGCACCTTCTTCCAAATAATCGCTTTGATTCTCTCGACTTTCATCAAGAGAGAAAAGGATTACTCTTCGTCTTCTAGCTCGATGTTGATACCTAGCGAGCGGATCTCTTTCAACAGTACGTTGAACGATTCTGGCATGCCAGGTTCCATGCTGTGGTTACCGTCTACGATGTTCTTGTACATCTTAGTACGGCCGTTAACGTCATCCGACTTAACCGTTAGCATTTCTTGTAGCGTGTAAGCAGCACCGTATGCTTCTAGTGCCCATACTTCCATCTCACCGAAACGCTGACCACCGAACTGAGCTTTACCACCTAGTGGCTGCTGAGTTACTAGGCTGTACGAACCAGTTGAACGAGCGTGCATCTTGTCATCAACAAGGTGGTTCAGTTTCAGCATGTACATGTAACCAACAGTTACAGGACGCTCAAACGCATCACCTGTGCGACCATCAAACAGTGTTAACTGACCTGATGTTGGTAGATCTGCTAGCTCAAGAAGTGCTTTGATTGACTCTTCTGGAGCGCCATCAAATACAGGAGTCGCGATTGGTAGACCGCCACGCAAGTTCTTGATCAGAGTACGTACTTCATCATCAGATAGAGAAGCAATGTCTACTTTCTGGCGAGTGTCGCCTAGATCGTAAACTTTTTGTAGGAACTCGCGGAATTTCGCTAGTTCTTGCTGCTCTTTAACCATCTGGTTGATCTTGTCACCGATACCTTTCGCTGCCAGACCTAAGTGTACTTCTAGGATCTGACCGATGTTCATACGCGAAGGTACACCCAGTGGGTTAAGTACGATGTCTACAGGCTGACCTTTCTCATCGTATGGCATGTCTTCAACAGGGTTGATCTTAGAGATTACACCCTTGTTACCGTGACGACCCGCCATCTTATCACCAGGCTGAATGCGACGTTTAACCGCTAGGTAAACCTTAACGATCTTCAGGACGCCAGGTGCTAAATCATCACCTTGAGTGATCTTACGACGCTTAGTTTCGAACTTCTTATCGAAGTCAGCTTTTAGCTCATCCCACTGCTCAGCAAGTTGCTCAAGCTGAGTTTGTAGTGCGTCATCTTCTAGCGTTAGTTCTAGCCACTTCTTACGATCAGTTGTGTCTAGTTTCGCTTCAGAGTAACCGCCTTCAATCAATACAGCTTTAACACGGTTTAGAAGGCCGCCCTCAAGAATCTGGAATTCTTCAGTTAGGTCTTTCTTCGCTTCTTTAAGCTGCATCTGTTCGATTTCAAGCGCACGCTTGTCTTTCTCTACGCCATCGCGAGTAAAGACTTGAACGTCGATGATCGTACCTGATACAGAGTTAGGTACACGTAGTGAAGTATCTTTAACGTCAGATGCTTTTTCACCGAAGATTGCACGTAGTAGCTTCTCTTCAGGCGTTAGCTGAGTTTCACCTTTAGGTGTTACTTTACCAACTAGGATGTCGCCACCCTTAACTTCAGCACCGATGTAAACGATACCTGACTCGTCTAGTTTAGACAGAGCAGACTCACCTACGTTTGGAATATCCGCTGTGATCTCTTCAGAACCAAGCTTAGTATCACGCGCCACACAAGTCAGTTCTTGGATGTGGATAGTCGTGAAACGGTCTTCTTGAACTACGCGCTCAGATACTAAGATCGAGTCTTCGAAGTTGTAACCGTTCCAAGGCATGAACGCGATACGCATGTTTTGACCAAGCGCTAGTTCACCAAGGTCTGTTGAAGGACCATCAGCAAGAACGTCACCGCGTGATACAGGCTCACCTGGCATCACACATGGGCGCTGGTTAATACATGTGTTCTGGTTAGAACGTGTGTATTTAGTCAGGTTGTAGATGTCGATACCAGCTTCACCTGGTACTAGCTCTTCTTCGTTAACTTTAACAACGATACGAGAAGCATCTACTGACTGGATTACACCACCACGTTTAGCAACTGCAGTTACACCTGAGTCAACTGCTACGTTACGTTCAATACCAGTACCAACAAGCGGTTTGTCAGCTTTCAGTGTTGGAACTGCCTGACGTTGCATGTTCGCACCCATCAATGCACGGTTCGCATCATCGTGTTCTAGGAACGGGATAAGCGATGCAGCGATAGATACAACCTGGTTTGTCGCAACGTCCATGTACTGAGCGTGCTCACGAGGGTGTAGACCAGATTCACCTTTCTGACGAGCTGTGATCAGCTCATCTGCAAAAGTACCATCTTCGTTTAGTTTAGCGTTCGCCTGTGCGATAACGAATTGGCCTTCTTCGATTGCAGATAGGTAATCTACTTCGTCTGTTACTACGCCATCTACAACGCGACGGTATGGTGTCTCTAGGAAACCGTACTCGTTACAACGCGCAAACGCAGATAGAGAGTTGATCAGACCGATGTTTGGACCTTCAGGCGTTTCGATAGGACATAGACGACCGTAGTGAGTTACGTGTACGTCACGTACTTCGAAGCCAGCACGTTCACGAGTTAGACCGCCAGGACCCAACGCAGAAATACGACGCTTGTGCGTTACTTCTGATAGCGGGTTGTTTTGGTCCATGAACTGTGAAAGCTGTGAAGAGCCAAAGAATTCTTTAACTGCCGCAGAAATTGGCTTCGCGTTGATCAAGTCTTGAGGCATGATTGCGTCAAGATCGCCTAGGCTTAGACGCTCTTTAACTGCACGCTCAACACGTACTAGACCTACACGGAACTGGTTCTCAGCCATTTCGCCTACAGAACGGATACGACGGTTGCCTAGGTGGTCGATATCGTCCACTTCGCCCTTACCGTTACGGATCGCGATCAACTTCTTCATCACTTCGATGATATCAGTTTCATCAAGTGTGCCTTGCTCTTGAGCATCTTCACGGCCGATAGAGCTGTTGAACTTCATACGACCAACAGTCGATAGATCGTAACGCTCTTCAGAGAAGAATAGGCTTTCGAATAGAGCTTCTGCAGCTTCTTTTGTTGGCGGCTCACCAGGGCGCATCATGCGGTAGATTTCTACCAATGCAGAAATACGATCAACCGTGCTGTCGATACGTAGTGTTTCTGACATGAATGGACCGTGGTCTAGATCGTTCGTGAATAGAACTTCTAGCGCTTTGTGGCCTGCCTGAGATAGGTTCGCTAGTGCTTCCAGGCTGATTTCCTGGTTAGCGTTAACAATGATCTCGCCAGTTGCTTCATTGATGTAATCTTTTGATGCAACTTTACCTACGATGTACTCAACTGGTACTTCGATGTGATCAACACCATCTTTTTCTAGTTGGCGGATATGACGAGCTGTTACGCGACGACCCTGCTCAACGTAAACTTTACCATTTGCTTCGATGTCGAATGACGCAGTTTCACCACGTAGACGATCAGGAACCAACTCCATCAATAGAGTTTGGTCTTTCACTTCGAAGTTCACTTTCTCGAAGAAGATATCTAGGATTTCTTCTGTCGACTTACCTAGTGCTCGAAGGATGATCGATGCTGGTAGCTTACGACGGCGGTCGATACGAACGTACAAGTTATCCTTAGGATCAAACTCGAAATCAAGCCATGAACCACGGTAAGGAATAACACGTGCGTTGTATAAAACTTTACCTGAAGAGTGGGTCTTACCCTTATCGCTGTCGAAGAACACGCCTGGGCTTCGGTGCAGCTGGGATACGATAACCCTCTCGGTACCGTTGATTACGAAGGTACCATTGTCTGTCATGAGTGGAATTTCACCCATGTAGACTTCTTGTTCTTTAATGTCTTTTACAGTACCTGCTGGCGCGTCTTTATCAAAGATAACTAGGCGTAGTTTTACACGTAGTGGCTTTGAGTAAGTTACACCGCGGATTTGACATTCTTTAACGTCAAAAACTGGCTCACCAAGACGGTAGCTAACGTATTGCAGCTCAGAATTGCCGTTGTAGCTCTGAATCGGGAATACAGAACGGAAAGCGGCTTCAAGACCGTATTGACCTTCAGGATCCTGTTCGATAAATTTGTCGAACGAATCGAGCTGGATCGATAGCAGGTATGGAATGTCCAAAACTTGTGGACGAGTACCAAAGTCCTTACGGATGCGCTTTTTCTCGGTATAAGAGTAAACCATGGGGTTCCTCAGCTCGCTGATAAGTGACCCAAACTGTCCGCCCGCTCCTAGTTACTTAAGGGGGGTAAGGGACAGTGACTAATATAGCTGTTTACTGTAGTGACATTTCATTTCGTAAGAATGAAATGTTTTTTGCATGGATATCAGGCGCTTAAACAGCGGGAAAATTCGCCTATACCCTACAGCGCAAAAAGGCCGGTGGTTAAAAAACCACCAGCCAATTAGCCGTTAGGCTAAGAAACTATGCAATAATTACTTAACAGCAACAGTTGCACCAGCTTCTTCTAGCTGAGCTTTAAGAGCTTCAGCTTCTGCTTTCTCAACACCTTCTTTAAGAGGTGCTGGAGCGCCGTCTACTAGAGCTTTAGCTTCTTTAAGACCTAGGCCAGTTGCGCCACGTACTGCTTTGATTACAGCAACTTTGTTACCGCCAGCAGCTTCTAGGATTACGTCGAATTCAGTTTGCTCAGCAGCAGCTTCGCCTGCAGCAGCGCCGCCAGCTACAACAGCAGCAGCAGCAGAAACACCGAATTTCTCTTCCATTGCTTCGATTAGTTCAACAACTTGCATTACAGACATTTCTGCAACTGCGTCTAGGATTTGCTCGTTAGTAATAGACATAACAATTCTCTTTTAAGTCAACAATAAGTTTATTAAGCAACCAGTAAAAAGCAAGGCTTATGCCGCTGCTTCTTGTTTTTGATCGCGGATAGCTGCGATAGTACGCGCCAGCTTGCCAGCCGAAGCTTCTTTCATGCACATCATTAGGCGTGCAATTGCTTCGTCGTAAGTTGGTAGTGTTGCTAGTACTTCAGCGTCAGTTAAAGCGCCTTCAAATGCAGCAGCTTTGATCTCGAAATCTTTGTTCTCTTTAGCGAAGTCTTTGAAAAGACGCGCTGCAGCACCTGGGTGCTCATTAGAGAATGCGATTAGAGTAGGACCAGTGAAAGTGTCAGTTAGACACTCGTACTCAGTACCTTCAACCGCACGACGAGCAAGAGTGTTACGAACAACTCTCATGTAAACGCCAGCTTCACGAGCTTGTTTACGTAGAGAAGTCATCGCGCCAACTTGAACGCCACGAGAATCAGCTACAACTGCAGAAAGTGCACCACTGGCAGCTTCGTTGACTTCAGCAACAATTGCTTTTTTGTCTTGAAGGTTTAAAGCCATCTTGGATTTACTCCTGGTTGTCGTTACACCACTCACTATCATCACGACAGTGAGAGCTATTGAGGTGCTTCCCCAGAAGAAAGTTAACTATATTACATAGAGCTTTCTGTCAGTTCGGGCACCATCTACGTAGGATAATTAAGTTTGCTTTTACACAAACACCTACGGTCTTGGACGGAGACTGGGTCTTAATTCATTTCGAACTAGGAGACAGTTCAAAGAACCAAAGTTCAGCCCCAACCACAAATATTAGGCGCAAAATTATACACTAATTTTGCGCCTAAGCAAATAAATTATGCTTGAGTGTTCAGGCTAGCCTGATCAACAGCAACACCAGCACCCATAGTAGTAGAGATGCTTACTTTCTTCAGGAAAGTACCTTTCGCTGAAGATGGCTTAGCTTTCTTCAGAGCAACTAGAAGTGCTTCTAGGTTCTCTTTGATCTGCTCAGCAGAGAAGTTTGCTTTACCGATAGTAGTGTGGATGATGCCGTTTTTGTCGTTACGGTAACGAACCTGACCAGCTTTAGCGTTTTTAACTGCTTCAGCAACGTTAGGAGTTACAGTACCAACTTTAGGGTTTGGCATAAGACCGCGAGGACCTAGGATAGTACCTAGTTGACCTACAACGCGCATTGCATCTGGAGAAGCAACAACTACGTCAAAGTTCATTTCGCCTTTCTTAACTTGCTCAGCAAGATCTTCCATACCTACGATGTCTGCGCCAGCTTCTTTAGCTGCTTCAGCGTTAGCACCTTGAGTGAACACTGCAACGCGGATTTCGCGGCCAGTACCGTGAGGTAGTACAGTTGCACCACGTACGTTCTGGTCAGATTTACGAGCATCAATGCCAAGGTTAACAGCAACGTCTACAGACTCAACGAATTTAGCAGTCGCTAGTTCTTGAAGAAGAGCAACAGCTTCGTTGATTTCGTATTCTTTAGTTACGTCAACTTTTTCGCGGATTACGCGCATGCGCTTAGTTAGTTTTGCCATCTTATTAACCCTCTACCACTAGGCCCATTGAACGAGCAGTACCAGCGATAGAACGCTTCATCGCTTCGATGTCAGCACCAGTCATATCAGCAGCTTTAGTTTCTGCGATTTCTTGGATTTGAGCGTCAGTTACAGTACCAACTTTTTCAGTGTTTGGACGACCTGAACCAGACTTAACGCCAGCAGCTTTCTTAAGAAGAACAGCAGCAGGTGGAGTCTTAGTTACGAACGTGAAAGAACGGTCGCTGTATACTGTGATAACTACTGGAGTTGGTAGACCTTTCTCAATAGATTCTGTTTTTGCGTTGAACGCTTTACAGAATTCCATGATGTTCACACCGTGTTGACCTAGTGCAGGACCTACTGGTGGACTAGGGTTAGCCATACCAGCAGCAACTTGTAGCTTGATGTAAGCTTCAACTTTCTTAGCCATGATAATTCCTAAGTTTGGGTACAAACGCTAATCGCGGATCAGCTCCCCGTTTGTGTAAGAAACTTTTTACTTCACTTGAAGTAAAAAGGCGCGAAATTATAGTCATAATCCGCGCCTTATACAACCCTAAAAAGGTGATTTTTTATACTCTTTAACGAAGAGTCTTAGTCCAGCTTTTCAACCTGACCAAATTCAAGCTCAACTGGTGTCGCACGACCAAAGATCGATACAGACACTTTCAGGCGGCTCTTCTCGTAATCCACTTCTTCAACAGTACCGTTGAAGTCAGCAAATGGACCTTCGTTAACACGTACCACTTCACCCGCTTCGTACATTGTACGCGGACGAGGCGCTTCACTCGCTTTCTCAAGACGATTAAGAATCGCGTCAGCCTCTTTATCCGTGATAGGTGCCGGACGGTCTGAGGTACCACCAATGAAGCCCATGACACGCGGCACACTGCGTACTAGGTGCCATGATTCATCGTTCATAATCATCTGAACAAGGACGTAACCTGGGAAGAACTTACGCTCAGATTTGCGACGCTGACCCGCGCGCATTTCCACTACTTCTTCAGTAGGAACCAGTACTTCACCGAATAGCTCTTCCATGCCGTGCATTTTGATATGCTCGCGCAGAGATTGAGCTACACGACCTTCAAATCCAGAGAAGGCTTGAACCACATACCAGCGTTTTTTTGGAGCTTCACTCATGAATAAAAACCCTCTATACCCCAGTTGCTAGAGCTACTAGACGAACCATAATTCCGTCAATACCCCATAGCACTAGAGCCATTACAATACTTACAGCTAAAACGATCAGTGTTGTTTGCATGGTTTCTTGGCGAGTAGGCCAAACAACTTTACGTACTTCCATACGAGATTCTTTTGCAAAACTGATCGCTGCTTTACCTTTAGTCGTTGTTGCTGCAACGCCTAAGGCAGCTGCAATAAGAACAACAACGCCTGCAGCACGAACCACTACAGACATTTCACCATACAGGTAATTACCCACAACAGCGGCAGCTGCCAATACGAAAGCGGCTACCCACTTAAACGTATCTGCTGCGTTTGAGCTATCAGGAGTTTCAGCATTATTTGCTTTCATAAAACCAACCTGTTACAAGTCTTAATATAGACGACAACAACCCCGCTGTTGCAGGGCAAACTCCATATCGCTGAAAAAATCAGCGTACTCTTCTTAAGATTAAGCCTCTTTGCTTAATCTTGCTCTGCGCCCAACCCACTTCTGAACAAGAAAACAGCAAAAATAATGTTGAGTGCAGAAAAAGGGCATCAAATGATGCCCTTTTTGCTACTGGTTCGTCAAATCTAATTCAAGATTTTCCGAAAGCATCGCTAATTCGCTATGAATTAGTCGAAGATCTTAGCAACAACACCAGCACCTACTGTACGGCCACCTTCACGGATCGCGAAACGTAGAC
>NZ_JAWOTD010000036.1:0-18785 GCF_033338715.1 Vibrio sp. Vb1337
TGTGGAAAGCTTAACAACTATGTCAGCTCATTTTTCTATCCTGCTTAGCCTCCTCCTGATCGTGACCAGTTCGCGCGGGTAGGCTGTGGAAGAAAAATAACCACACCAATTTCTAAGAACCCGCATGAGAATGCGGGTTTTTTTATATCTAAATACTGGAAGTAAACGATTCACTTGCGCGAAAGTGCAGAAATCAGGAAGGAAGCAAACATGAACGATCAGGTCATTATATTCGACACCACATTGCGTGATGGCGAGCAAGCGTTGTCAGCAAGCTTGACGGTTAAAGAAAAACTGCAGATTGCCTATGCGCTGGAAAGACTCGGCGTTGATGTTATCGAAGCTGGCTTCCCAATCTCTTCACCAGGTGATTTCGAGTCTGTACAAACCATCGCAAAAAACATAAAAAACAGTCGAGTTTGTGCCCTTTCGCGTGCCGTTGCGAAAGACATTGATGCTGCCGCTGAAGCATTAAAAGTGGCTGACCAATTCCGTATCCACACGTTTTTAGCCACTTCCACCATTCACGTAGAAGACAAACTACGCCGCAGCTACGACGATGTACTAGAAATGGCAGTCAACGCCGTTAAACATGCACGTAACTACACTGATGATGTCGAGTTTTCTTGTGAAGATGCTGGTCGTACTCCAATCGACAACCTATGTCGCATGGTAGAAGCCGCCATCAATGCAGGTGCGAGTACAATCAACATTCCAGATACCGTTGGCTACACCGTACCAAGTGAGTTTGGTGGGATTATTGAAACTCTATTTAACCGCGTTCCGAACATTGATAAAGCGATCATCTCCGTTCACTGTCACGACGATTTGGGGATGTCAGTTGCCAACTCTATTGCCGCCGTTCAAGCTGGCGCACGTCAGATAGAAGGCACGATCAATGGCATTGGAGAGCGAGCGGGTAACTGTTCACTTGAAGAGATCGCAATGATCATCAAGACTCGTCAAGAGTTTTTGGGCGTTCACACTGGCATTAAGCATGATGAAATTCACCGCACCAGTAAGTTGGTTAGCCAGCTATGCAATATGCCTATTCAAAGCAACAAAGCAATTGTGGGTGCAAATGCGTTTAGCCACTCTTCAGGCATCCACCAAGATGGCATGTTGAAGAATAAGAATACCTACGAAATCATGACCCCTGAGTCTATTGGCCTAAAAAACCAAGCTCTGAACCTAACCAGCCGCAGCGGTCGCGCTGCCGTGAAGAGCCATATGGACACCATGGGTTACAACGAAGACGAGTACAACCTAGACGCACTGTATGCGGATTTCTTGAAACTTGCTGACCGCAAAGGCCAAGTGTTCGATTACGACCTAGAAGCCCTAATGCACTTCTCGAACTTGCGTGAAGAAGATGACTTCTACAAATTGAGCTACCTAAGCGTGCAGTCTGGCAGCGTAATGGCTACCACCAGCATCAAAATGCAATGCGGTGATGAAGAAATGAGTGAAGCAGCGGTCGGTAATGGCCCAGTTGATGCGCTATACCAATGTATCTACCGCGTGACAGGCTACGACATCGTTCTGGATAAATTCGACCTAACCGCGAAAGGTGAAGGTGAAGATGGTTTGGGTCAAGCAGACATCATTGCCAACTACAAAGGTCGCAAATACCACGGTACGGGTGTTTCCACCGACATCGTTGAGGCTTCCGGCCAAGCATTATTGCACGTTATTAACAGCATTCATCGTGCAGATAAAATCGAAGAAATGAAGCAGAAAAAGATTGCGACTGTGTAATAACAACCGGGCTACACGGCTCAGGAAAGAACACGCTCGTTGAAATAATTAAGCTCAAAATTAGAAAACTTAAAGGATTAACATGACAGACAAATCGTACAAAATTGCCGTCCTACCCGGTGACGGCATTGGCCCGGAAGTAATGGCGCAGGCACATAAAGTATTGGATGCAATCGAAAAGAAACATGGTATTGCGTTTGAGCGTGACGAGCATGATGTAGGTGGTATCGCGATCGACAATCACGGTTGTCCACTTCCAGAGAGCACAATAAAAGCATGTGAAGAGTCTGATGCAGTCCTATTCGGCTCGGTTGGCGGCCCTAAGTGGGAGCACTTACCACCAAACGACCAACCTGAACGCGGTGCCCTACTTCCACTACGCAAACACTTCCAACTGTTCTGTAACTTACGTCCAGCGCAAATTCACTCAGGTCTTGAAGCTTTCTCACCGCTACGTGCAGACATCTCGGGTCGCGGCTTTGACATCGTGGTAGTCCGTGAACTGACGGGTGGTATCTACTTCGGCCAACCGAAAGGTCGTGAAGGTGAAGGCGCAACAGAAAAAGCATTTGATACTGAGGTGTACCACCGCTTTGAGATCGAACGTATTGCAAAAATCGCTTTTGAGTCTGCTCGTCTACGTCGCAAGAAAGTGTGCTCTATCGACAAAGCGAACGTTCTACAAAGCTCTATCTTATGGCGTGAAGTAGTCGAAGAAATCGCAAAAGACTACCCAGATGTCGAGTTGTCACACATGTACATTGATAACGCGACTATGCAGCTTATCAAAGACCCTGCTCAGTTCGACGTAATGCTGTGTTCAAACATCTTCGGCGACATCATTTCTGATGAATGCGCGATGATCACAGGCTCTATGGGTATGTTGCCATCAGCAAGTCTAAACGAAAGCAAATTCGGTCTGTACGAGCCAGCAGGCGGCAGTGCACCAGATATCGCAGGTAAGAACATCGCTAACCCTGTGGCACAAATCCTATCTGCTGCACTGATGCTGCGTTATAGCCTAGGTGAGGAAACAGCGGCACAAGACATCGAAACGGCAGTTTCAAAAGCACTATCAGCGGGTGAGCTAACGGGTGACCTTGCTGGTGACAACCCTGCACTTTCGACGTCTGAGATGGGCGATAAGATCGCTGAGTACATCTTAAACTCTTAATACAAAACAGATTCATAATAAATACTAAATCCTCTATCCACCAATGACTTACCTCTAAGTCATTGGTGCTAAAACAAAGCAACAAGGATAACGAGGAAAGGAAGCAAACAATGGGCAAAACATTATACGAAAAAGTCTACGACGCACACGTTGCCGTCGCAGCAGAAGGGGAAAACCCAATCTTGTACATCGACCGTCACTTGGTACATGAAGTGACGTCTCCGCAAGCATTTGACGGCTTGCGTGAAAAAGGTCGTAAAGTGCGTCAGGTCAGCAAAACTTTTGCCACCATGGACCACAACGTTTCGACAACCACCAAAGACATCAACGCATCGGGTGAGATGGCTCGTATCCAGATGGAAACGCTATCGAAAAACTGTGAAGAGTTTGGCGTTACGCTTTACGACATCAACCACAAATACCAAGGTATTGTGCATGTTATGGGCCCAGAGCTTGGTATTACCCTACCGGGCATGACCATTGTTTGTGGTGACTCACACACTGCTACACACGGTGCATTCGGCTCGCTAGCTTTTGGTATTGGTACATCTGAAGTTGAGCACGTATTAGCGACTCAAACGCTAAAACAAGCGCGCGCTAAAACGATGAAGATCGAAGTGAAAGGCAAAGTAGCTCCGGGCATTACTGCGAAAGACATTGTGCTAGCAATCATCGGTGAAACCACAGCAGCAGGCGGTACCGGTTACGTAGTTGAATTCTGTGGTGAAGCGATCACTGACCTTTCAATGGAAGGTCGTATGACCGTATGTAATATGGCGATTGAGTTAGGTGCAAAAGCCGGTTTGATTGCACCAGATGAAACCACATTCGAATACATTAAAGGCCGTAAATTCTCCCCTCAAGGTGCGGATTTTGATGCAGCAGTAGAGTACTGGAAGACATTAAAAACGGACGATGATGCTCAGTTTGATGCAGTCGTGACACTAAACGCAGCGGATATCAGACCACAAGTCACTTGGGGCACAAACCCAGGTCAAGTAATCGCGGTAGACCAGCCGATCCCAGCACCAGAGAGCTTTGCCGACCCAGTAGAAAAAGCCTCGGCAGAAAAAGCATTGGCTTACATGGGTCTAGAAGCGGGCAAGTCATTGTCTGATTACAACGTCGATAAAGTCTTCGTTGGTTCTTGTACTAACTCACGTATCGAAGACATGCGCGCAGCCGCTGAAGTAGCGAAAGGTCGCAAAGTCGCGTCTCACGTTCAAGCGCTCATCGTTCCTGGCTCTGAGCAAGTAAAAGCGCAAGCAGAAGCGGAAGGTTTGGACGTGATCTTTAAAGAAGCGGGCTTTGAATGGCGCCTACCAGGTTGTTCAATGTGTCTAGCAATGAACAACGACCGTTTAGGTCCACATGAACGTTGTGCGTCTACTTCAAACCGTAACTTTGAAGGCCGCCAAGGTCGTGATGGCCGTACCCACCTAGTGAGCCCTGCGATGGCAGCGGCGGCAGCAATTGCTGGTCACTTTGTAGATATTCGTGAACTAGACTAAGGAGCAAACAAATGTCAGGCTTTAAACAACACACAGGCTTAGTTGTTCCTCTAGATGCAGCGAACGTAGATACTGATGCCATCATTCCAAAGCAGTTCCTGCAAAAGGTCTCTCGCCTAGGGTTTGGTAAGCACCTATTTCATGACTGGCGCTTCCTAGACGATGCTGGCGAACAGCCAAACCCAGAGTTCGTGATGAACGCACCTCGCTACCAAGGTGCTTCTATCTTGCTCGCGCGTGAAAACTTCGGTTGTGGTTCTTCTCGTGAGCACGCACCGTGGGCACTGGCGGATTACGGCATCAAAGCGATGATCGCACCAAGCTTTGCCGATATTTTTTACGGTAACTCGATCAACAACCAAATGGTGCCAGTTCGTTTGACTGAGCAAGAAGTGGATGAAATCTTCCAGTTTGTTGAGGCGAATGAAGGCGCAGAAATCGAGGTCGACCTAGAAGCGAATGTGGTTCGCGCCAACGGCAAAGAATATAGTTTTGAAATCGATTCGTTCCGTCGTCACTGCCTGCTAAACGGTTTGGACAACATTGGTCTAACCCTTCAGCACGAAGATAAGATTGCCGAGTACGAAGCGAATATTCCAAGCTTCTTGTGTTAAGACGCGTTAGTAAATACACAAATCAAGGGCTGGCAATTGTCGGCCCTTTTAATTATTTAGACAACTGATTTTATATCGCTTTGCTTACGGAATACCGAACGCCTCTGTTGAAATTCGTCATCCTGAACAGCGACGAAGGAGCGTGATTCAGGATCGACTGCCAGAGCGCACTGTGCAGATTAATACTGTCTTTACTCAAGAGTTTGTGGGTATTAGATTCCTGATTTCGCTTATGCTCCTCGGAATGACGGCGAATAAAGGCCACTGATTACTGAAAGAAAACAAGCACTAAACTGGTCTACACTATCAACAATATCTCATTCAAAGGTATCTCTATGAAGCGTCTGTTATTGCTGTTGTGTGCTCTGGTTTCTTTCTCGACATTTTCCGCTCCAAAATCCGACTTATGGCCATATTGGAAACAATCGAATCAAGCCAACCAAACCCAAATTTCTCATCAAGAATGGCAACAACTGCTCGATACTTATTTAGTTGAACAAGGCGAGAATACCTTGTTTCGTTATAGCCAAGTCTCCTCTGTCGATAAAACCAAGCTGAAACAATACATCCAGCGTTTGGCAAAACTAGACCCTCTACAATACAGCCAAGCAGAGCAATATGCCTATTGGGTAAACCTTTACAACGCCATCACGGTAGATCTTATTTTGGATAACTATCCAGTCGAATCAATCACCAAGCTAGGTGGTTTATTTAGCTTTGGTCCTTGGGGAGACGATGTGGTCGTGGTCAATGGGAAAGATCTGACTTTAAACGATATTGAACATCGAATTTTGCGTCCAATTTGGAATGACCCAAGAACGCATTACGCGGTTAACTGTGCCAGCCTAGGATGCCCTAATCTGCAATCTCAAGCATTCACTGCTGACAACACGCAAACTCTACTGGATAGTGCCGCCAAAACATTTATCAACAGCAGCAAAGGCGTATCTATCCAAGGTAACACGGCGCAGCTGTCTTCTATTTATGATTGGTTTGCAACGGACTTTGGTGGAGAAAAACAAATCTTCAAACACATCGCAAAGTACGCACCGCAATACAAAAACTTCTCTGGCAAAGTGAAATACAAATACGATTGGGACTTGAATCAAGCCAACTAAACTGGGGGGATGTGAGGTCAATTAGCATTAGGGACATAATAGGCCAAAAGCTAAAGACACCGGCAACTCAAAAACTAAGACATAAAAAAGGGCACTCAGTGCCCTTTTTAAATCCAATACTTGATAGAAAACGTCCGACTACTTGAAGCCTTTAACCTTCTTAATAAGATCGTAAGCGTTTTGAATCTCTTGAGATTTCTCTTTCGCGACGTTCATCATCTCTGGTGGTAAACCTTTAGCCATCAATTTGTCCGGGTGATGCTCGTTCATCAGTTTACGATAAGCACGCTTAACGGTTTTACTGTCTGCATCTGAAGACACATCCAGAATTTTGTACGCGTCGGCCAACTGATCCGCTTGTGAAGCTTGTTGCCAGCTACCACCTGAAGATTGGCCTTGATGCTGACCATGAAAACCGCCCTGGCTTTGGAAACGAAATGCGGCTTCTTGCATTTGCAAACGACGCTCTAATTGCTCAGAAGAGAAACCCAAACCACGTGCAATCTTGTGTAGTACATTTCGTTCACTCGGGTGGATCGAGCCATCTGCAAAGGCCGCCGAGATTTGCAGCTCTAAGAAAAATTGCAACAAGTCAAAGCGACCAGCTGTCGAAATTTTCACACGAACAAGAACATCTTCTAACGGAAAGTCGCTGTCTTTACCTTCACGAAACGCGTCTTGCGCTGCGCGACGCTGTTCGCCATGCAAATTCATGCGGTCCATCATGGCTGAAGCCAGTTGGATTTCCTCTTTGGTGACTTGGCCTTTCGCTTTTGCCACATGTCCCATTACCGCAAACGCCGCTTTAAAAAACTCTTCTTGGCGCTGAGCTTGACTTGGCCCTTTTCCAAAGCCGCCAGTAGAGAACCCGGCTTGACTCAAGCGACGTGCTTTATCGAATTGATGGCCAATAAATAAGCCAAAGAGTAAACCTAGCGGCCCGCCAAGTAACAAGCCAAAAAAGGCACCCAGAATTTTGCCAAAAATATGCATTATGTGTTCTCTATCAATGAATTTTTATCGACGACGGCGGTCTTATAGTGCCGGATGCAACGATTTCCTTTATGATAATGGAATTAGTTTTATTTCGGCTAGGCCATTTCGCCTGCTTATCTTTGCAGCTATTTTGTCGTCATTATGCCACAGTGAATCAATACGCTGGGATAAATGCGACTATAGTTGATTCATTTGGCTATTACGCTAGGGTACAACAAGCCCTATAGCCATCGAGTAGTAGTGACACAGGAAAGTTCAATTCAATGCAACATTTCTCCCGCACATTTTTAGCGGCCTCTATCAGCACCGCCTTGTTTGTACCCACCACTCAAGCTGAAGCGAATATCCATGATAGTGTGCAGGAAATGCCCGCCACAGATCAATGTTTGGTCGATACAAGTGGCGAGGAGGACGCTCTTAATACCCCAGTAGTGGTAGAAGCTGACACCCTGCAAGCCATCAATGGTGACAAAGCTCAGTACTCAGGTAATGTACAAGTCACCCAAGGCCAGAAGAAAATTACCGCAGATAGCGTAACGCTGCACCAACAAGACAACGTCGTGGTTGCCGAAGGCAACGTGACTTTCAATGACGGCCAAGTCAAAGCTCGATCTGATCGTGTTACTAACGACATTAATCAAGATACGTTTTCACTTGAGAACACCGATTATCAGTTCCTTTGCCAACAAGGCCGAGGCACTGCAGCCTATATCGCTCGCACAGGTCAGTCGGTTTATGAACTCGAAGATGGCTCTATCACATCGTGCCCTCAAGGCGATAATTCATGGCGATTGGTTGCGTCAGGCATCGATGTTGACCAAGATGAAGAGACAGCGACGCTGCACCATCCTCGATTTGAAGTGTTAGATGTGCCTGTTTTCTATGTGCCGTATCTAACCATGCCAATTGGAGATACGCGTAAAACGGGTTTCCTCTTCCCTTCTTTATCGTACGGTTCTAGTGATGGTATGGAAGTCGAGGTGCCATTCTATTGGAACATCGCGCCTCAATATGACATGACACTCACCACGCTCTATATGCAGCAACGTGGTACAAAACTCGATACTGACTTCCGCTACCTAACAGATGGTTGGGGAAATGGAGAAATCAAAGGCGAATACCTCAATAGTGATCGCAAATATCAGGACGAGTCTCGTTGGGGCTACCAAGTTAAACACGACGGTATCATCAATAAACAGTGGATAGTCAAAGTCGATTACTCAAAAGTGAGTGATATTGATTACTTCCTCGATCTCGACTCCGACATTGGTAACCGTGAAGATGGTCAACTGGTTCAAGAAGGACAAGTACAATATCGTTCTGACTTCTGGGATGCCTCGTTAACCGTTCGTGACTTCCAAATCTTATTGAAAGAAGAGAACCGCCCTTATCGCCTGCTTCCTCAGTTAGACTTGAACTACTACACGCCGTTGTGGGGAGACTACCTTAACTTTGACGTGAAGAGCCAAGTCAGCCGCTTCGATACGAGCGATGCTGCGCGACCAAATGCGACCCGTGTTCACATTGAACCAGGGCTTACATTACCACTCTCAAACTCATGGGCAACGTGGACAACAGAAGCGCGTGTGCTCTCTACGTATTACTCTCAAGACTTAACGGGTTTGACAGATGTAAACTTGCAAAACCAGTTGGATGATGAAGTTTCTCGTGTTATTCCTGAGTTCCGTACGCATGCGCAACTTTACTTAGAGCGAGATACAAGCTGGATCAAGGGCTACACACAAACACTGGAGCCTCAGCTGCAGTACTTGTACGTACCTGAAGAAGATCAAACCAACATCTACAACTACGATACCACCTTGCTACAAACCGACTACTACGGGCTATTCCGCAGTCGTAAGTACAGTGGCATTGATAAAATCGCCTCGGCGAACCAGTTAAGCTACGGTGCGAGTACTCGCTTCTTTGATGATGACTATAAAGAGCGTCTTAACGTTTCATTTGGTCAGATTTACTACTTCGATAAAAAGACCAAACTGAGCAACAGCCCAAATCTTCCGGATGAGACAACCAATTACTCATCATGGGCAATTGAAGCTGATTTCAACTACAACGATTACTTGTTCTATCACGGTGGAATTCAATACGATATTGATTTGAGCTCCATGCAGTTGGCAAACAGTACCTTGGAGTACCAATTCAACGGCGGCTTTATTCAGGGTAACTATCGCTACGTTACGCGTGAATACATCGAAGATACGATCATTCTCGAAAACCTAGACACAATTACTCGTAAAGGTATTTCTCAAGCAGGTATTGTAGCGGCCTACGAGTTCAACCCGAACTGGTCTGCGAGTGGTCAATACTACTACGACCTCAATGAAAATGCGGACCTAGAATGGTTAGCGAGCCTACGTTACCAATCTGACTGTTGGTACATTGGCGTCACTTACTCAAACCAATTGCTTGGTTGGGAAGACCAAGCTATCGGCAGCACCGGGGCATCACCTGAATACGAAAATAACTTCAGCGTTAACTTCGGTATTCAAGGCTTTGCGACCAACCAGCGTGAAGACACTGCTGTCAAAGAACTGGATGGTTCTGACAACGCGATTAAGTACGGCCGCCCATTCTATCTGAACAATTAATCAAAATAGGCGTCTTAAATGAATAAGACGCCTATTCAAAAATACTGACGGAATTTTAAATGAAAATTTGGAAATCAATCTTATTCACGACCCTACTCTCTTGCGGAGCGGTTGCAGCACCAGTAGAGATCGATAAGGTTGCGGTCATCGTGAACGACGGTGTAGTTCTACAAAGCGACATCGAAACAGCGATGAAAACGCTGCAAGCCAACGCACGTCAAAGTGGAAAGAGCTTACCTTCTACCAGCGTATTAAAAGAACAAGTTGTTGAAAAACTTATTATTGACACGTTGCAAGGCCAAGAAGCAGACCGTATTGGTGTGCGTATTGACGACAACCGTTTAAACCAAGCGATTGCAGAGATCGCACGTAATAATGAGCAAACAGTAGAACAACTCGCCGCTTCTGTAGAAAGTGAAGGTTTAAGTTACCCAGAATTCCGCGAACAAATTCGTAAGGAAATCGCCGCATCAGAAGCCCGCAATGCACTGGTTCGTCGCCGTATTAATATCCTTCCAGCAGAGGTAGATAGCCTTGCTGAGCAACTATCACAAGAAACCAATGCGACTGTTCAATACAAAATTGGGCACATTCAACTGCGCTTCTCTGACGATAAAGAAAAATCTGCTGTAGAAGCAGAAGCTAAAGCGCTCGCGAAAAAGCTAAACGAAGGTGCAGATTTTACGGAGATGGCCTACACCTACTCTAAAGGTCCTAAAGCTTTACAAGGTGGTGATTGGGGCTGGATGCGTAAAGAAGAGATGCCAACCATCTTTGCTGATCAGATCAAGATGCAAAACAAAGGCAGCATTATTGGTCCATTCCGTAGTGGCGTTGGTTTCCACATCCTAAAAATAGAGGATGTAAAAGGCCTAGAAACGGTTGCGGTAACGGAAGTAAATGCGCGTCATATTTTGATTAAACCAACCGTGATTCTGAGCGACGAAGGGGCGAAGAAGCAACTGAATGAATTTGTACGCCGCATCAAAGCCGGTGAAGCAACGTTCGCTCAATTGGCAACACAATACAGTCAAGATCCTGGCTCGGCAGCACAAGACGGTGAACTAGGTTATCAAACACCAGATCTTTACGTGCCAGAATTCAAGCACCAAGTAGAAACTCTGCCAGTTGGCTCAATCAGCGAACCGTTCAAAACCGTTCACGGCTGGCATATCGTTGAAGTGTTGGATCGTCGCCAAGTTGACCGTACTGACTCAGCGATGAAGAACAAAGCTTACCGTATTCTATTTAACCGTAAATTTAATGAAGAAGCGGGCGCATGGATGCAAGAGCTACGCGCAAGTGCGTTTGTTGAAATCGTGGATGACAACAATGACAACTAATACAATTCGTAGAATTGTCGTAACCGCAGGGGAACCTGCGGGTATCGGCCCAGACTTAGTGCTTGCCCTATCGAAAGAAGATTGGGCGCACCAAATTGTCGTCTGTGCCGATAAGAATATGCTGACGGAGCGAGCCAAGCAGCTTGGCATCGAAGTCCAACTGTCTGATTACAATCCAGAAGAAACACCTAAAGCACAAAAATCGGGCACGCTTATCGTTGACCATATCCAAATATCGGAACCTGCGGTCGCAGGCGAGCTCAATGAAGCGAATGGCCACTATGTATTAAAAACGCTAGAAAGAGCGGCTTTAGGCTGTATGAATGATGAATTTGATGCTATTGTCACCGGCCCTGTTCATAAGGGGGTGATTAATCGCGCAGGTGTTGCATTCAGTGGTCATACTGAATTTTTCGCCGAGAAGTCACAAACGCCGCTAGTCGTAATGATGCTAGCAACGGAAGGACTACGCGTGGCGCTGGTTACAACACATATTCCTTTAGCTTATGTGTCCAAAGCAGTCACCGAAGAGCGATTAGAAAAAATCATCGATATTCTTCATAAAGACCTTGTAGAAAAGTTTGCTATCGCACAACCAAACATCTACGTTTGCGGGCTTAACCCTCATGCTGGCGAAGATGGCTGCTTAGGTCGTGAAGAGATCGAGACCATCACTCCGACACTGGAAAAAATTCGACAAGAAAAAGGTATCAACCTGATCGGCCCTCTGCCGGCTGATACCATTTTCAATGAAAAATATTTAAATGATGCTGATGCTGTTTTAGGCATGTACCATGATCAAGTATTGCCAGTATTAAAATACAAAGGCTTTGGTCGTTCAGTAAATATTACTCTTGGTCTACCTTTTATTAGAACATCGGTGGACCACGGTACTGCATTAGATCTGGCAGGGACAGGTCAAGCGGATACAGGGAGTTTCCGAACAGCGCTCACGCATGCGATAGATTTGGTAGAGAAGAAACAATGAGAAATGATGTCCATTTAGGACACAAAGCGCGTAAACGTTTTGGTCAAAACTTCCTGAACGATCCATACATTATTGATGGAATCGTATCAGCGATTAACCCAAAACCAGGTCAAAACCTGGTTGAAATCGGTCCTGGTCTTGGTGCAATCACTGAGCCGGTAGGTCGTGAAGTGGATAAGTTCACAGTTATCGAATTAGACCGCGATCTGGCAGAACGCCTACGTACTCACCCTGAACTGGCGGATAAGTTGACCATCCATGAGGGTGACGCTATGCGTTTTGACTTCACTCAATTAGTGAAGCCAAACAACAAGCTGCGCATTTTTGGTAACTTGCCATACAACATCTCTACACCATTGATGTTCCACCTTTTTGAGTTCCATAAAGACATTCAAGACATGCACTTTATGCTGCAAAAAGAAGTGGTAAACCGCTTAGCCGCCGGCCCTGGCAGCAAAGCTTACGGCCGTTTAACGGTAATGGCTCAGTACTACTGTAAAGTAGTACCGGTACTGGAAGTACCGCCAACGGCATTCGTTCCACCACCGAAAGTGGATTCTGCCGTTGTTCGTTTAGTGCCTTACGAAGAGCTGCCATGCCCGGCGAAAGATCTGCGTTTGCTCGATCGCGTTTGTCGTGAAGGCTTTAACCAACGTCGTAAAACAGTTCGTAACTGCTACAAATCGTTGTTAAGCACAGAAGTACTAGAAGAGCTAGGTGTTAATCCAAGCATGCGTCCAGAGAACCTGACGCTAGAACAATTCGTCGCAATGGCGAACTGGCTTGCGGATAACCCGCAGCACTAAGAACTCAAACAATAAGCCAAACCCTTGTAGGTTTGGCTTATTATTATTGGGATATTACGTTTCTGAGGAGTGCACATGGACGTCATTCAACCTTGCATCAAAATTCAAGTTCACACCAAATACATCGAAGAACAGTCCAACCCAGAGCTACAACGCTACGTTTTCGCTTATATCATCACCATCAAAAACCTTAGCCAACAAACCGTACAGTTAGTGAGCCGCCGCTGGCTAATCACAGACTCGAATGGCAAGCAAATGACGGTTGAAGGTGACGGAGTGGTAGGCCAGCAGCCCTTTATTCCAAGCAATGATGAATACACGTACAGTAGCGGAACCGCGTTAGAAACCCCTGTCGGCGTTATGCAAGGACACTACAAAATGCTGGATGAGAAAGGGCAAGAGTTCATCACCGAAATCGAACCATTTCGCTTGGCTGTTCCAAATGTTTTAAATTAGTAAATTGGAGATTCAGTGGCTACCTATATTGTTGGTGACATCCAAGGCTGTTTTGATGAATTGCAGCGATTACTAGAAAAAGTATCTTTCTCTGCGAAAAAAGACCAACTTTGGCTTGCTGGTGATTTGGTCGCCAGAGGGCCTAAATCACTAGAAACGTTACGCTTTGTGAAGTCACTTGGCGCAAGCGCAATCGTGGTGCTTGGTAATCACGACCTTCACCTTCTCGCAGTGGCTCACGGGATAAAAAAGGTCAAAGACAAAGATAGAACCGCACCTATTTTCACGGCCCCTGACAAAGAGGAACTACTGACATGGCTAGCTCAGCAACCTCTATTGGCCGAGCATGACGAGTTCGTGATGTGTCACGCTGGCATATCACCGCAGTGGAATCTAAAAACAGCGAGAAAGTGTGCCCGTGAAGTTGAGCGCATCATCCAAAGTGAAGAGCTGCCTTGGCTATTAAAAAACATGTACAGCAATCAACCTGATTCCTGGGATGACTCTCTACAGGGTTTGGACCGATACCGTTATATTATCAATGCTTTTACGCGGATGCGCTTTTGTTTCCCTGATGGTCGTTTGGATATGGATTGTAAATTGCCACCGCAACAAGTTTCCGGTAACGAACTTATTCCATGGTTTGAGGTGCCTAAACGTATCCACTTAAACAAAGCGGTGCTCTTTGGGCACTGGGCTGCACTGCAAGGTTATATGAACAACGAAGTCATCGGGCTAGATACTGGCTGTGTTTGGGGCGGAAGCCTAACCATGATCCGTTGGGAAGATAAGAAAATTTTTACTCAGGATGCGTTAAGTTAAACACTGAATAACAGTCGATAATCCATAGTAGGAGGAATACCTGTCACTTAACACCTCCTGTAGGGTCATTCCAACGAGCCTTAACGAGACTAGGAATCTAATATCCTCGCGCTGCGAATAGATAGAAATACCTTTGACAACAAAGTACTCGTATAGAGGCTCCTGAACCTCGCTCGTTCGTCGCTTTTCAGGATGACGGTAGGTTGGGATGACCGCTCGCTGCTATACGAACGGCATTACCCCGTTTTAATCTCGAATTACTTCTCTAACACCGTAAAACGCATGTTGTAGGCGTTCTTCTCATCGGCTTGATACATTTCTGAGTAAGTTTCCTTAAACTCGTCTCCCCAATCTGGGAACTGAGTATCACCATCAATGGCCGCTTCAATGTGTGTTACATACAGTTTATTGGCCATAGGCAGACAAGATGCGTAAATCGCACCACCACCAATGATCATCACTTCTTCCACGTCACCAGCCACGTCCAAAGCTTGCTCAATCGATGTTACGGTAGTGACGCCTTCGATCTTTAGTGTCTCATCACGGCTGATAACAATATTCAAGCGACCAGGTAAAGGGCGACCAATAGACTCATAGGTTTTGCGTCCCATCACAACCGGTTTTCCCATGGTACAACGCTTAAACCAAGCGAAATCGGCGGGAAGATGCCAAGGCATTTGATTGTCTTTGCCAATGATGCGATTGTCGGCCATCGCGGCAATCATACTAATGATCATGTTAGGTCCTTATACAATTGGTCTGCGGCGATAGAATAACAGCCCTGGAACCGCAAGACCAACAGCTAAACCTGCAATAATAAACATGGCCTTAAGAAAGTTTTCCATACAGGTTGCGACAAGCTCGGGTGAGTAGCCAACATGATTGATTTCTACCATAGCGATCATTGCTTTGTACGCAAACACACCCGGCACCATCGGGATCAAAGCAGCCACAGTAAACACTTTTGGATGCGCGAGAAAACGGTGAGACCAGTACACACCAATCATCCCAACTAACGTCGCGGCAAAAAAGGTTGCCCACTCAATAGGAATGCCAAACTGCATCATCAAGTAGCGGCTACCATGACCAATCGCACCACCAACAGCGCAATACACTAAAGCCCTTTGTGGCACGTTAAAAACCAATGCAAATCCTACGGCGGGAATCGCCGCAAAAAACATGTCATTCAACAGGCCAAACATCAAATCAAATAAACTCATTAGATAGCCCACCCCCAAATTCCAGTTACACTCATCGCAGCAACGATCCCCAAACATGTCGCCAACGTTAGTAAACTAGCCATCACAAATCGAGCAATCCCCATATTAATGTGGCCTTTCAACATATCTGCGACAGAGTTAATGAGTGGGAAACCAGGTACAAGCATTAATACTGACGATGCCATTGCTACGGTAGGTAGATTACCGATTTGGTAAATTTCCGCCTGTGCTGAAATTAAGGTAGTCACAAAAGCGGTCGCAGCAAAGTTCAATAGAGGGTTGAAATGACGATGACCAATTTCTTGGCGAACGATCATGCCACCAGCTGAAGCTAAAAAGGTCATGATGAATACTCCCCAATCACCACCAGCAAGATGACTGAATGCCGCACAAGACAAGCCAATCATAAACACCACCAACCAGCGGTTATAACGCTCTGGACTGATAGCGTTCAGCTTTTTCTGCGCCATGGTTGAATCGAGCAAACCACGTTCCATCATGATACAGATTCGTTGAATTTGCGTAATAACGCGCATATTGATGCCACGATCAGCGCAGCTTCGGGTGGTGGTGATGCAATGCCCATCCATTACCGTCGTCACAACCAATGCATTAGCTGATAGTGCTACCGCAACTTCATTCACCCCACAAGCTAGGCCAATACGACGCATAATATCGCTCACAAGAGTACTTTCAGCACCATGAGCAAGTAGCATTTGTCCGGCTTGGGCGACAAGACGAGAAATCGATCGTTGAGTAGATACCGCCAACTCTCTAGGCGGTATGGTTTCTAGAGTCATAAATAAGTCTAATTCCTTTTAGGGTGTTACTCATTCATACGCGCGAGGGCTAAACTAACCCTCAAAAAACACGACGTATCGGTTATTGTGCCGTAAATCACATCACCTAAATATGATTTAGATACAAAAAAAGCCGCAATAAATAATTGCGGCTTAATGAATTATAGGCAAACAGGCATTGTTTGACCGTTCTGATTAGTCACGAACGTAGACAACGTGACCGTCATCTTCTTCATCGTCCCAGTCATCCCAATCGTCGTCGTCATCTTCAGTGATAACGTCTTTACCCGCCATCGCATCTTTATGGTAATCATCCCACATGAAGTTAACTTTATCTTCTTCAGCCACTTCTTCCTCTTCGCGAGGTAGGTTATCCATAAAGTCAGCCAGTTTGTAACAAAGCTCTTTAGTACCGTTACGATTGATCGCCGAGATCTTAAAGTACTCGTCTTCCCAACCTAGTGCGTCTAAGATTTCTTGGATCTTCTCATTCGCTTCTTCTTCAGGCATTAGATCAACTTTGTTGAACACTAACCAGCGCGGCTTACTTGCCAGTTTTTCGCTGTATTGTTCTAATTCATCAATGATCGTCAATGCATTTTGCACCGGATCGGACTGATCAATTGGCATAATATCGATCATGTGCAGCAACACTCGACAACGCTCTAAGTGCTTCAAGAATCGAATACCAAGGCCAGCGCCATCTGCTGCACCCTCGATCAAACCAGGGATGTCTGCAACAACAAAACTTTTCTCTGGTACGACACTTACGACACCCAAGCTTGGAATCAAAGTCGTGAATGGGTAATCAGCGACTTTCGGTTTTGCTGCTGATACTGCGCGGATAAAGGTTGATTTACCAGCATTAGGTAGACCAAGCATACCCACATCAGCAAGAAGCAATAGCTCAAGGCGAATTTCGCGTACTTCACCCTTTGTACCCAATGTTCTCTGACGAGGCGCGCGGTTTACTGAAGATTTGAAACGCGTATTACCTAGACCGTGCCAACCGCCTTTTGCGATCATCACTTTCTTACCGTGTTCAGCAACTTCCGCCACGATTTCATTTGTGTGGATATCCACAGCGCGCGTACCCACAGGTACACGAAGAACAATGTCTTTACCACGCTTACCTGTACAGTTACCACCGCGACCGTTTTCACCACGCTCAGCTTCGTAGAAGCGCTGGAAACGGTAATCAATCAGGGTATTTAGGTTTTCATCAGCTTGGATATAAACATCACCACCGTCACCGCCATCACCGCCATCAGGGCCACCTTTAGTGATGAATTTTTCACGCCAGAAACTGACAACGCCACTACCGCCATCACCAGCCTGAACTTTTACTACCGCTTCATCTACGAACTTCATCTTTTACTCCGACTACTTCGTGCGTGGATTAAATCTTACTATGTCATCCGACAATTTTAGCAGATGACAGATCTAAGCTCCCAGATTCAAATCGCTTAGGATCTTAGCGAGAAACTTCGATATGTCGACTGCCACAAATAAAAAACCCCGCCGATTCGGCAGGGCTTTTGAATTCAGCTTAAAGCTATTAAGTAATTTGGTTAAAAACCTAATTACTCAGCTTCGATGCTTACAAACTTACGGTTCTTAGGACCTTTCACTTCGAACTTCACTTTACCTTCAGTAAGAGCGAATAGAGTGTGGTCTTTACCGATACCTACGTTGTTACCAGCGTGGAACTTAGTACCACGTTGACGAACGATGATGTTACCTGCAAGTACAGATTCACCACCGAAACGCTTAACACCTAGACGTTTGCTTTCTGAATCGCGGCCGTTACGAGTAGAACCACCAGCTTTTTTGTGTGCCATTGTTAAACTCTCCTAATAGATTAAGCGTTGATACCAGTGATCTTCACTTCAGTGAACCACTGACGGTGACCCTGTTGCTTACGAGAGTGCTTACGACGACGGAACTTAACGATTTTAACTTTATCGCCACGACCGTGTTGTACAACTTCAGCAACAATTTTGCCGCCCTCTACAAGAGGAGCACCAACTTTGATGTCTTCGCCGTTAGCAACAAGAAGAACTTTATCAAATTCTACAGTTGCACCAGTTTCAACGTCTAATTTCTCTAAACGAAGAGTTTGACCTTCGCTTACACGGTGTTGTTTACCACCAGATTGGAAAACAGCGTACATATTTTACTCCGCTTTTTCCGCACAGCCTTTCTTGAGGGTGTGCGCTAAACTAATCATCAATAGGGCGCAGATTCTACAGAATAGATGCTCCTATGACAAGCCATATTTTGAAAAAATTGGCGAAAAGCTAATCGCCAAAGAAAAGTGCGGCAATCATGCCCTTTAGTAATGTATTAATCAACGTTTTTTAGTGTATTATTCGACAATTATATAAATCGAATAAGCCTTGCAGGGTCTAACTTCAGCCGGATATACGATGGATTTTAAAACTATCCAAGCGCTTACTGCCGATGACATGGCAAAAGTGAATGAAACAATTCAAGCCCAACTTAATTCTGATGTCTCTTTAATCAACCAGCTCGGTTTTTATATCGTGAGTGGTGGAGGCAAACGTCTA
>NZ_JAWOTD010000037.1:0-18780 GCF_033338715.1 Vibrio sp. Vb1337
TACGCTTTACCATCGGCATCAAAAATCAGTGGACCGTCTGCTCGTTCGATAAATAGCGGAGAACCGCCAACGCCGTTGAATGCACGAACTGGTGAATTGACACCGCCAGGGATGGTTTGCTGAGCTTTTTGATACAGCTCTGATGATTTGGTCATGGGGTTATCCTCTTTTGATTGCTCGGACCAAGTGGAGCGCATTGTACCTAGCTATAATCAAGTTAGAAACGTTTTGCTTAATTTATGTGTTGTTTCGCAGTGTAATCTTATATATCCGCATCTGTTATAAAGAATCGGCGGCGAATACTTGAACGAGTTTGTCAGGTATTGGATAATCGTCTCAATTAGCACAAATTTGACGTCTTGCTTCAGGCTTGACGCATTACACGAGTGAGAGAGGTCTTCGTGAGCGAAGTAAACGTACCATTATCTTTTTCTGACGCAGCAGCATCTCGCGTTAAAGCATTGATTGCTGAAGAAGAAAACCCAGCATTGAAACTGCGCGTATACATTACTGGCGGCGGCTGCAGCGGCTTCCAATACGGCTTTACTTTTGATGAAAATGTAAACGAAGGCGATACGACAATCGTAAACAGTGGTGTAACACTGGTTGTAGACCCTATGAGTCTGCAATATCTCGTTGGCGGTATTGTTGACTACACAGAAGGGTTGGAAGGAGCGCGCTTCTTCGTAAATAATCCAAATGCAACGACAACATGTGGTTGTGGTGCATCGTTCAGTGTGTAATTAACACCTAACAGGCAGCTAATGGCTGCCTGTGCTTTATGTAGAAGGATGTCACGTAAAGCGCACGCTCGCAGATATGCAGAGAAATAATAAAAAGGACTTTATATGTCTGGACTTTCTTTTGGACGCCGAATTGTCGAGCGCCCTTGGCTAGTATCTCTTATCCTCGTCTTACTTCTTGTTGCATGGCTAACCATCGGCCAACTCAAAGCACAAGATGATCATCCTAACTCTTCAACATCCACGAACACAACACCACGTGCAAAGGTGATGTTTGATACTTTTCTTGCCGAACCTACCAGTAAAACCATTGAATTGTATGGACGAACAGCGCCCAATCGTCAAGCGCGTCTTGGCGCCGAAGTTGCCGGTAAAATAGTCAGTCTTAACATAAAGAAAGGCCAAGCGGTCAAACAGGGACAAGTGATCGCAAACATCGATAAGCGCGACCTTGGCATTCAACTTAAACGGGCCCAGGCGATGCTGTTGGTTAAAGAGAAAGAGTTTAATGCAGCTAAATCGCTAAAAAGTCGCGGACTGCAAGGTGAGGTTGCATTTGCGACAGCGCAAGCAGCGTTGGTAGATGCACGTGCGAATTTGAGTAACGTGCAAACGGCTTTAAGAAATACTGAGGTTAAAGCGCCATTTGATGGCATCGTAGATCACCACTTTGTTGAGTTAGGTGATTTTGTCGGGATTGGCGACCCTATTGCGACGGTCATTGATTTGGATACTTTAGTGATTGAAGCCGATGTCAGTGAACGGCATATACAATATCTTAAGGAAGGCCTAGAAGCCGACGTAAGAACCATTAACCAACAGCATCATCAAGGTCGTGTGCGCTACATTGGACGTGTTTCTTCTGCTTCTACTAATACATTTCCAATTGAAATCGAAATTGATAATCAAGACGCAAGAATTCCTGCCGGTATGAGCGCAGAAGTACAGCTGCCTTTGAGTGAAGTGTTGGCAGTAAAGATTACGGCTGCCATGTTAGCACTAGATGAAGAAGGTAACTTAGGTGTCAAGACACTGCGTAATGAGTATGTTGAGTTTGTTCCAATTCAACTCGTTAAGGCCGAGGATGATGGTGTGTGGCTCTCTGGGTTAGGAGAGCGTGCAGACATTATCGTGCTGGGACAAGGTTTTGTGCGAGATGGTGATCAAGTACTGGCCAATAAAGTTGATGACGTAGTTGTTGAAGCGGCTAGTGAGCAGTAAGGAGCACTTATGTACACTCTGATTGATGCTGCGTTATCCCGCGCTCGCACCATGCTGACATTACTGGTGATGATCTTAATTGCCGGTGTCATTACTTACGTCACTATCCCCAAGGAATCGAGCCCAGATATTACCATTCCTATTATCTACGTTTCTGTTGGGCATCAAGGCATTTCTCCCGTCGATGCCGAACGTTTATTAGTTCGGCCAATAGAGCAAGAGTTGCGCTCTATTGAAGGCGTAAAAGAGATGACCTCTGTGGCATCAGAAGGTCATGCTTCGGTGACGCTGGAATTTAGTGTTGGAGTGGATCTTGATAAAGCGATGGCAGATGTGCGTGATGCGGTTGATCTTGCAAAGCCAAAATTACCAGAGGACAGTGATGAGCCAACGGTAAATGAAGTCACGTTTGCATCTGAAGAGCCTGTTTTGACTGTTGTTCTATATGGCACCGTACCAGAGCGGACCATTGTACAGATTGCCAGAACGCTACGTGATCGTTTGGAGAGTTTCCGTCAGGTTCTTGAAGTTGAAATCGCAGGGGATCGCGAAGACATCGTGGAAATAGTTGTCGATCCGCTATTGATGGAAAGCTACGGTCTCGATCAAGCGGATATCTATAATTTAATTGCCTTGAATAACCGAGTTGTGGCTGCGGGGTTTGTCGATACTGGGTATGGACGCTTTTCGGTAAAAGTCCCATCGGTTTTTGATTCACTGAAAGATGTGCTTGAACTACCGATCAAGGTGAATGGCAAAGAGGTGATCACTTTTGGCGATGTGGCGACAGTACGGCGTGCATTTCGCGATCCTGAAAGTTTTGCTCGTTTAGATGGCGAATCTGCCATCGTTTTGGACGTAAAAAAACGGGCAGGGGAAAACATCATTGAAACGGTTGAGCTGGTAAAAGAAGTACTGGCTCAGGGACAGAAGCGCGCCGAGTGGCCCGACAATTTGCAAGTTAAATACACTTGGGACCAATCCGACGATGTCAAATTGATGCTCAGTGATCTACAAAACAATATCTTATCCGCAATTATCCTCGTAGTTATCGTCATTATTGCCATATTGGGGGTTAGGACCGCGCTTCTCGTGGGGATTTCTATTCCAGGATCGTTCTTGACTGGGTTGTTGGTGTTATCGGTATTTGGGCTGACGGTCAATATCGTCGTACTGTTTGCTTTAATTATGGCAGTAGGCATGTTGGTGGATGGTGCCATTGTGGTGACAGAGTTTGCAGATCGGCGCATGCAAGAAGGAACGCCACGTAAAGAAGCCTATCGAGATGCAGCAAAGCGAATGGCCTGGCCTATTACCGCATCCACAGCAACCACATTGGCTGCGTTTGCTCCGTTACTTTTCTGGCCAGACATCACTGGTGAGTTCATGAAGTACTTACCACTTACTTTAATTGCTACTTTGGCCGCTTCGCTGATGATGGCTTTATTGTTCGTTCCTGTCATCGGTGGGATCATTGGCAAGCCTCAAGTCGTCAATCAGAAAGCTCAGCGAGAAATGGTTGAGCTGCATAACGGCAACTTTGAAAAAGCGACAGGCATTACCAAGCTTTATTACCAGACTCTGTCGGTAGCGATTCGTCATCCATGGAAAGTCTTACTCAGCGCGATACTGCTAGCGGCAGGTGTCGGCTTCACTTACAACAAAGCTGGCTTGGGTGCAGAGTTTTTCCCTGAAGTGGACCCTGCCTTTTTTACCGTTAAAGTTCGTTCTTATGGTGACTTGTCTATTCACGAAAAAGATGTTGTTATGCGCGAAATCGAGAAGGTGATGCTCGGTCATGACGAGTTTGAAAGTGTCTACACGCGCACAGGATCGAGCGATAATGGGGACGAGATTGGCCAGATTCAAATAACGCCTGTGGATTGGCAGTATCGACGCAAAGTGAAAACCATTATTGAGGAACTAAAAGAGACGACAGACCGCTTTTATGGTGTTGAACTTGAGTATAAATTCCCGGACGCAGGACCGCCTGTCGAGCATGATCTCGTGATTGAAGTGTCATCACGAAATTTGAGTGTTAGTGCGTTAGATGAAGCAGCCAAAAAAGTACGACATTGGGCTGATGGTAATCCTGCACTGACCAACTTGAGTGATACCACTAATAAGGAAGGGATTGATTGGCAAATTGATATCCAGCGAGATGACGCCTCTCGCTTTGCAGCGGATGCTACTTTAGTCGGGAATACCGTCCAGTTTGTTACGAACGGCTTGAAAATAGGCGATTATTTGCCCGATGATGCGGATGAAGAAGTCGATATTTTGGTGCGCTATCCGCAAGATAAGCGCGACATAGGTCGATTTGATCAACTGAGAGTGAAAACGGCAGCTGGTCTGGTACCGATTACGAATTTTGCTCAAATCAAACCAGATCATAAGCAAGACACTATTCGTCGGGTCGACGGTCATCGAGTTATCAATATTAAAGCGGATATGGTGGAAGGTTACAATTTGGCGCTTGAGTTACCTAAGATTGCCGCTGGAATGGAACAGCTCGACTTACCAGAAGGCATTGAATATAAGATTCGGGGTCAAAATGAAGAGCAGGAAAACTCATCAGCATTCTTGCAAAATGCTTTTATTGTCGCGCTTGGTGTGATGGCTTTGATTTTAATTACGCAGTTTAATAGCTTTTATCAAGCTTTCTTAATCCTTAGTGCAGTGCTGTTTTCTACCGTTGGTGTCTTCGCTGGGTTACTTATTTTCCAAAAGCCATTTGGCATCATTATGTCGGGAATTGGAGTGATTGCGTTGGCTGGTATCGTGGTAAACAACAATATTGTTTTAATCGATACTTATAATCAGATGCGTAAACGTGGCTTAGAAAAATCTGAGGCTATTTTGCGTACGGGTGTGCAGCGTTTAAGACCCGTTTTACTTACGACGGTGACCACCATATTAGGCTTATTGCCAATGGTGTTAGAAATGAACATCGACTTAGTTAATCAGAAAGTGGAGTTTGGCGCACCAAGCACTCAATGGTGGTCTCAGCTTGCGACCGCTGTCGCGGGTGGTTTGGCGTTTGCGACTTTGCTAACGTTAGTTCTGACACCGTGTTTGCTTATGCTCGGGAGAGAGCATCACTCCGAACAGTAAGCTTTATCGTGATGATATCGACAAAACAAAAAGGGCAGCGAAGCTGCCCTTTTCAATACCTTGCCTTACTTCATTGCTAACAGTTTGCTGTAGCGTTCAAGCTTGTCCATGCTAACTTTCGCGTTTGCCATGAAAGTTTGTCTCGCTTTTCCTGTCAGGGATTTAGATTGTGGCAAATTCACCGTGCGCGGGTTTTTATGGACACCATTCACAAGGAACTCATAGTGCAGGTGAGGGCCAGTTACACGGCCAGTTCCGCCAAGCGTACCGATGGTTTGGCCTTGCTTAACGCGTTGACCAGCTCGTACAGTACGTTTGGTTAAGTGCAGGTACTTGGTAATGTAAGTATTACTATGTTTAATGAAAACGTAGTTACCATTAAATTTGTTGTAAGACGATTTTTGAACGACACCATCACCAGCCGCCCAAATCGGGGTGCCCACTGGTGCTGCATAGTCCGTGCCTCTATGAGGACGAACGCGTCCCGTCACTGGATGTAAGCGGCGTGGGTTGAAGTTAGACGAAACTCGACGGAAATCCAACGGCGCGCGTAAGAATGCTTTTTTCATTGCACGCCCATTTTCGTCGTAATACTTGCCACTTTTCTGATCCAATATTGCGGTAAAGGTATCGCCTTGGTTTTTAAAGATCGCAGCAATGATTTTTCCACGGCCGATTACTTCTCCTTCTACCACTTCCTCTTGGTAAAGTACTCGGAAGCTATCGTTTTTACGAATATCTAAAGCAAAGTCGATGTCCCAACCAAATATGCCAGCCAGTTCCATGATTTGGTTACCATTTAATCCAGAAGATATTCCTGCATTCCAAAAGTTTGATTTGATGGTGGCTTCTGCGTAGTTGTACTGGAAGTCGACTTCTTTCTTATCAACTTCAGAAACGTACTTGCCGTCTTTTAATGTGATACGAAAAGTCTCGAACGCGCTTAGTGTCCTTCTTAGCTGCACCAAGTCGTTATTTTCGTCAAAGCCAAATTGCAATCGGTCACCAGGTCGAAGCCGAGTTAACTGTTTTTCTACTTCTTTGTCTGATGACACCAGTTCATGTAATAGACGAGCAGAAAGCCCTACGCGACTAAATAAGATGGCAGCACTCTCGCCATTTTTTACCTTGTATGTCTCCCAGCGCAGCACGGCGGGAACCGCAGGCGATGAACTATTTAGTGCACTGAGTTCGAGGGAAACTGGCACAGGATAATGTTGACCAACTTTTAATCGGCTCTGCTGCGGGTCTAGGTCTTGCGGATCAGGTAAAAAGAAGAGCGCGAAGATAATCAGCGCACTAAAAAAACCGATCAATACTTTGTGCAAGAGTGGAAGTCGGACAAAAATCGAATGCATGAGGTACTTGATTGCTAAATTAAACGGAAAAAGTGACAACTACCTAGTCTAACGTGTTTCAAAATGCATCGCTATTCAAGTAATATGTTCAGCTATTATATTTTTGCCAAATCTGTGGGAGTGAACAAGAATGGCGAGCATTGAAGCTGCACTAGCCGAGATTAAGCGCGGTGTTGAAGAGCTGATTCCAGAAGAAGAGCTAATCGCAAAACTAAAAGAAGACCGTCCTCTACGTATTAAATTGGGCGCTGATCCAACAGCACCTGACATTCACCTAGGCCATACGGTTATTTTCAATAAGCTTCGCTTGTTCCAAGAACTAGGTCATGAAGTGACGTTCCTAATCGGTGACTTCACTGCAATGGTTGGTGACCCAACAGGTAAAAACACAACTCGTCCACCGCTAAGTCGCGAAGACGTATTGCGTAACGCTGAAACGTACAAAGAGCAAGTGTTCAAAATTCTCGATCCTGCAAAGACTAAAATTCAGTTTAACTCTGAGTGGCTGTCTGAACTGGGCGCAGAAGGTATGATTCGCCTTGCGGCAAACCAAACCGTTGCTCGTATGCTAGAGCGTGACGACTTTAAAAAGCGTTACGCGGGTGGTCAGCCAATTGCTATTCATGAGTTCATGTACCCACTTCTACAAGGCTGGGACTCAGTAGCAATGGAAACGGATGTTGAATTAGGTGGTACAGACCAGAAGTTCAACCTTCTAATGGGTCGTGAACTGCAAAAGTCTCACGGTCAAAAACCTCAGGTTGTACTGATGATGCCGCTTCTAGTGGGCCTTGATGGCGAGAAGAAGATGTCTAAGTCAGCAAACAACTACATCGGTATCAGCGAAGCGCCAAGCGAAATGTTTGGTAAAATCATGTCTATTTCTGATGACCTAATGTGGAGCTACTACGAGCTGCTCTCTTTCCGTCCTCTGGAAGAGATTGCTCAATTCAAAGCTGATGTAGAAGCGGGCAAAAACCCTCGTGACATCAAAGTATTGCTAGCAAAAGAAATTATTGCTCGTTTCCACAGTGAAGCCGATGCCGATGCAGCAGAGCAAGAATTCGTAAACCGTTTTGCGAAGAACCAAATTCCTGATGAAATGCCAGAGTTTGACTTTGACGCAGGTCGCCCAGTGAGTAATCTGTTGAAAGAAGCAGGTTTATGTCCATCATCGTCAGATGCGATGCGCATGGTTAAGCAGGGCGCTGTGAAGATTGATGGTGAAAAAATTGCGGACAGCAAATTTGCTCCAGAAGCGGGTACTTACGTGTTCCAAGTAGGTAAACGTAAATTTGCTCGTATTACTATTCAGTAATCCATAATGACTGCAAATGAAAGCGTCCGAAGGGCGCTTTTTTTGTATGAAAATTTAGCAAAAACGGCAAAGTAAAACTTCCATACCTGATGAACTTTGCTACTATACTTGCGCTGCCAATAATGGCAGCGCTATCGGAGATTTACATGAACAATACCGACCATCCTCCCAGTCGTTGGGTGAGTAAGATTAAGGGAGCGAAATAACCCGCTTCGGTATTGGCGATCTCCGCCTTACCTAAGTGGTGAGGCATCTTTTCTAATTTTTTTCTCGTTATTTCCTTCATACATTCTGAATAGACAGTGCATTCGCATTGGTTTTCTCTGTGCATCTTATTTGTTGTCTGACTTTTAGCGTGCAAGAGTGGCTTTTCATGCTTTGTCGATGGTCGTTACCAATGCCAATCGGGAGATTCGCCATGACGGTAATGAACAACACTTTTATTGAAACAACACCAAACTTTTCTGAAGTAGAAATTGGTGCAGCTCGCAATGCATTCTTGCAGTACGAGCAAGAGCAACAAGTCCATTTGCTTACGGTTATGCCGATTGATGAGGCTGTAGGTATTTTACAGCATTGCTCTGTCGGCTATGTGAATAGTCTTATTGCTCAACTTGAGCAAGCAGGTCATGACAAACGCGCACGTCATTATGCTCACCAACTGGGTCTGCATATGTCTGAAGTTGATACACCCGATGGTTATTTATCAACTAGTGTTTTAGGGCATGTAAAACAGCGTATTGGATGGATCATTGCGCTGGCTCTTTTAGGGATAGTGTCAGGCTTGATCATCGCTCAGTATGAGGACACCCTTAGTCAGCTTGTTTTACTTGCAGTGTACATGCCAGTGATTGCAGCTGCTGGTGGTAACACAGGAACACAAGCAGCAACTTTGGTGATTCGTGCTCTTGCTACTGGAGAGTTAAAAAAGCGCCAATGGTTAGAAGTTTTGTGGAAAGAGAGCCGAGTCGCTCTATTTATTGCGCTAGCGATCGCTATCGTGATGATTGGACGCATTATGTTATTTAGTGCAGGACAATCAACAGGAGGCTTTGAACTGACCGATATCGCACTGGCAATAGCAGTTGCGCTGTTCATTCAAGTCACCATTTCTACAACATTGGGCGGGCTGTTGCCAATTATTGCACGAGCTTGCAAGTTGGACCCAGCCGTATTGGTGAGTCCAGTTCTTGCATCTATCGTCGATATTTCAGGAATGTGGATTTACTTTAACGTGGTGAACTATTTCTTAGGTATTGCCTGACTAAAGTTCACAATGTCATTGTAAAAAAGCTGCTCAAAATGTGTAATCGGGGCGATGACAGGTGTGTTGTCGTCCCTTTTTTCTGGGAAGTAGTCTGAAACAAACTGAACAAAAATGGTGTTAGGTTGACCATTTTTGTCCAAGCCATATCCAGCCATATTGTAAGTCCCGTAGATAGAGCCACTTTTCGCGATCAGCTGTCCTTTAATTGGAAGTTTTCGCATACTTTGTCGGTACTTTAATGTGCCGGATTCACCTGATTTCGGCATGATGGCAATCAATTTGAGTTCGTTTTCATGCTTCCAAATATAGCGCAGCATTTCAGCCATCTTGGTCGCGGAGATCCGGTTATTTCGCGAAAGTCCTGAGCCGTCTTCTAGGCGCGCATTACGAATATCAATACCAGTGTTGGCGAAAATGATCTGCTTGATCGCTTCTGTACCGTTAGTAAAACTGCCTGGCTGAACGAAAAATTTAGCACCAAGTGTTTTGGTTAATGTGTCGGCAATCAAGTTGTCAGAGTTTTTGAGCATATCTTCGAGAATGTCTGGTAAGGCTTTTGATTGATGCATTGCGATGAGTTTTCGCTGCTTTTCTGGCGCCGTACCGACCCTAATCTGTCCTGATACCCCAATGTTGAGCTCCTTGAGCAAAGCCGCCAACCTTTGACTGGTGTAACGCTCAGGGTCTTGAACCGCAAATTTCAGTGGCAATGGTTTGTCTCTTTCAACCAAGCACCCTGTTAGCTTGTAGTTGTTATCGGGATTTGCAACTAAACCTAAGTCACAATGACGACTTTTCTTAATGGTTTTAGAAACTGTTTCTACGGTACTTGTGACACGAATAGGTTGATGCTCTGGTACGTAGACCCGCGTTCCACCATCTTTTTGTGTATAGATAGAGGCTTGTACACAGTTGTTATTGAGTGTGATGGTCGATGCCGGAGCGCTGTAGCAAACTCCCAAGATATCCCATGGCCAGCCCACCGCACGGTTATAACCAGTGAATGCGCTGTTATCGAGCCATAGGTCACCGTTAATCCGTTTTAAGCCATTTTTCTTAGCTAGAGTGAGGAGTGATTTTAAGTCGTTGGTTTGGAGTGTTGGGTCGCCGACAAAGTAAATCACTGCATCTGAGTTCGACGTTTCCAGCTTGGTTCGAAACCGGAAATTATCACCCAGTTCTAGCTTTGCGGCTAATGCGGTGACGATTTTTAATGTACTCGCTGGTGGGAACAGTTGTTCGGTAGGATGAACACCGTCAAGCTCAGCATTTTCACTGAGTTTTTCCGCAACTAAACTGATGCGGGCGCCTTCAGGCAGCACTTCTTGATGAGGGTACGCTTGTGAAAAAGCAGAAAGTAATGAAGAGAATATGAGCAAGGGCCAACGTAAACGCATAATGATACTTTCTAAGGTGAGTTATGTGATTGAGTATACGCAAGTCCTTTCAATATGCTAGGTAACTAAAGAAATGCTTCAAATGTCTTCATGAATGAGACACGAGAGAAAGGCGCGCTGCTTAAAATTAAGTATAAAAAATGCCCGCTTAAAGCGGGCATTCGATATTCTAGTCAAAGACCGGAATTAGAAGTCGTAACGTAGACCTAGAGCTAGCTCGTCTTCAGCATCGATCTTAGTTGCAACTGTTTTGCTCGTGTCAGTTGAACCAAACTTGTCACCTGCATCAATCAGGTTGAAGTTGTAAGAAATGTAACCACGGAAGTTAGGCTTGAAGTAGTAAGAAGCATCAACAGCGAAGTTGTTTGCAGAAGTTTCGTTGTTAGTTTCTGCATTGTTGTATGATGTTGTAAATACTGTTTGGCCTAGAGTGTAAGCACCCGCTAGCTCGTAACCAGTGTAATCAACTGTGTTACTGTTGTTTGAATCTTCCATTTTCTCGCCGTCAGTGAATACACCAGCGAAGTAAAGATCAGACATTGTGTAAGATGCAGCTAGCATGTACTCGTTAGCTTTGTCTTGATCTGCGTAACCAGCACCTAGCTCAAGACCAGTGTCAGCTAGAGCGTAGATTGCAGATAGAGAGTAACCGTCTTGTTTGTTGTCGTAGTACTCACCAGTGTTTTTGTTTTCCATACGATCAGCGAAGCGGTAGCTTGCTTTTACGCTTAGGTTTTCAAACTGGCCTTTGTAAGCCATCATGTTGTCTGTACGGTCTGATACAGCTAGTTTGTCTGCTGCAGAGTTACCGTGGTAAGCCATGATATCTGTGAAGTCAGTGATAACGCCTAGTGCACCTTCAGTTTTACCGTATGCGAACTCACCGTAAGCACCGCCAAGACCAGCGTAAGCAAGACGAGTTTCTAGATCGCTCTTGTCGTCGCCGTCTACAGTACCGTTTTGAGCAGTCTCAAATTCACCTTCCCAGAAACCAACACCGTATAGGTTGTCATTGATTTCTTGTTTACCAAGGAAGTTTAGACGGATGCGAGATTTGTCTTGAGCGTCGCCATCTTTCATAGATAGACGTGCTTCAGCACGGCCGCCCATTTCTAGAGAAGTACCGTCTTGGTTGTAAAGTTCAGCTGCGTTTACGCCAGTTGCCATAGCTGCTGCAGATACAGAAAGAGCAATTAGAGTCTTTTTCATCTTATTTGTCCTAGTTAGCTGTCCATAATCATTGTTGTATGGGGGAGAGGTGATCTCTCACAAGTTGTTGGTCCAAAATTGGCTAATTGAGCGATATAGTTCGCACTTGTAAGCCATTGATCTAACAACTCGCTGGACATGTTTTACTGCTAAAGTTTCCGTATGAGTTAGTAAAATGATATAAATCCCACTGATGAACACTGTTCAATTGTGCGTTGTTTTTATTTAAATTACTGTTTTTGATTGAAATTATTGGCAATGACATTGGCTTGACATTGATTAGTTTTTATCTTTTTTGAGGTTTTTGGTGTAATGAACAGTGTTGTTTTTCAATAAATTGAGAAGGTGATTCGCCCTAGAACCGCTCTAAAAGTGAGTTATATCATTATGCCGAAAAGGCATAGTCTTGCTGTCTTTCGAATTAAGATGATTTCGTCCGGGAGTTTGTTTACACTAAACGAAATACATCTTTAAGCGCACTACCCAGTCCTATGACAGGGTGGGCTTTTTTTGTCCAAAGACCCATTTGGGCTTGAGGTTATAAAATGGAAAAAGTTCCAATGACACTACGTGGCGAGCAAAAGCTACGTGCAGAACTCGATCGTCTACTTAAACTACGTCCTCAGATCTCAGAGGCAATTGCTGAAGCTCGTGAGCTAGGTGATTTAAAAGAGAATGCTGAATATCATGCCGCTCGTGAAGAGCAGGGCATTTGTGAAGCACAAATCCGTGACATTGAATACAAACTGTCAGTTGCTCAAGTTATTGATGTAACGAAGATGGAGAACACGGGTAAAGTTATTTTTGGTTCAACCGTAACCTTGATTGATATCGACACCGAAGAAGAAAAAACGTACCAAATCGTTGGTGATGACGAAGCCGATATCAAAGCAGGTCGCATTTCAGTGAGCTCACCTATTGCTCGTGGCCTGATTGGTAAGATGGAAGGCGATGAAGTTGCTATTCAAACTCCGGGTGGCGCGAAAGACTTCGAAATTGACCGAGTAGAATATATCTAAGTCGTTTGGAGTAGCATTACTACTCTGATAAAACGCAAAAAGGTCGCCTCAGGCGACCTTTTTTCTTCAGCAACGTAAGTAGAGTTACTTACGAGGGATTTCGATTTTACGCTCTTCAGACTGGCGATATAGCACAAGCACTTTACCAATAGTCTGAACTTTTTCAGCGCCCGTCTCACGTACGATAGCGTCGATGATTAGCTGTTTTGTTTCACGATCTTCCGAAGCAACTTTTACTTTGATAAGTTCGTGATGGTTAAGAGCGATTTCAATTTCTGCTAGCACGGCTTCTGTAAGTCCATTTGCGCCCATTAGCACAACAGGTTTTAAACTGTGAGCTAGGCCTTTAAGGTGCTGCTTTTGTTTGGTGCTTAGGTTCATTACGCGGCCAATTTTCTTTAAAATAAGGGTTGAAAAAAGCTATTTTAACGCCATCTATTGCTGAAGACTATAATTTATTGAGTAATAGGTAGCGCCTATTAAAACAATAGCTCCAATTTGTGCCTTGTTGGGATTAAAATGAGTAAACAAAAACATTCGGCTAGTTCTGGTCGTTGGTTGAAAGAACACTTTGATGATAAATACGCGAATGAAGCCCGAAAAAAAGGCTACCGCTCACGTGCTTATTTCAAGATCGATGAGATTCAAACGAAAGATAAATTGTTAAAGCCTGGAATGACAGTCGTCGACTTGGGGGCTGCGCCGGGCGGATGGTCTCAATATGCTGCTAAGATAGTAGGGGACAGTGGTCAGATCATCGCGTGTGACTTGCTTCCTATGGACCCGATTGCTGGCGTTAGCTTTTTACAAGGCGACTTTCGTGATGATGCGGTATTGGAAGCTTTGCTAGAAAGGATCCAACCTTCCATGGTAGACGTAGTAATGTCTGATATGGCGCCTAACATCGCGGGAAACAATTCTGTTGATCAACCTCGCGCTATGTATTTAGTTGAATTAGCTTTAGATATGTGTCGACAAGTTCTAGCGCCTAATGGTAGCTTTGTCGTAAAGGTTTTCCAAGGGGAAGGCTTCGATCAGTATGTGAAAGAAGTCCGAGACATGTTTAAAGCCGTAAAAATTAGAAAACCAGACTCATCGCGAGCTCGCTCTCGAGAGGTCTTCGTCGTAGCCACTGGTTACAAAGGTTAACCATTTTGCTCTCTTGAGAGCGTGTTAACACTATAGCTACAGTTAATGAACTGTAGTACCCTACCTTTAATTACAATTAGTTATCGAGAGGCTTACACCTTGAGTGACATGGCAAAAAATTTAATTCTGTGGCTTGTTATCGCCGTCGTATTGATGTCGGTATTCCAGAGCTTTGGCCCTGGAGAAAGCAATGGCAGAACCGTGGATTACACCACGTTTGTACAGGAAGTTGGCCAAGGCCAGATTCAAGAAGCAACTTTTAAAGACGGTGAAATTAGCTTTGTTCGTCGTGGCGGCGGTGCCAAAATGGTCACTTACATGCCAGTGTATGACCAAAAGCTTCTAGATGACCTAATTAACCAAAACGTGAAAGTACAAGGCACGCCTCCAGAAGAGCAAAGCTTGCTGGGTACTATCTTCATCTCTTGGTTCCCAATGATCTTACTAATTGGTGTATGGATTTTCTTCATGCGTCAAATGCAAGGCGGCGGTGGTAAAGGCGCCATGTCTTTTGGTAAGAGCAAAGCTCGAATGATGAGCGAAGAACAAATCAAGACAACTTTTGCTGACGTTGCAGGTTGTGACGAAGCAAAAGAAGACGTGAAAGAGCTGGTGGACTACCTACGCGATCCAAGCCGCTTCCAAAAGCTGGGCGGTAAGATTCCAACGGGTGTTCTAATGGTTGGTCCTCCTGGTACGGGTAAAACGCTTCTAGCGAAAGCCATTGCCGGTGAGGCGAAAGTACCATTCTTTACTATCTCTGGTTCTGATTTCGTAGAAATGTTCGTTGGTGTTGGTGCATCTCGTGTGCGTGACATGTTTGAACAAGCAAAGAAAGCCGCACCTTGTATCATCTTTATCGATGAGATCGATGCGGTAGGTCGTCAACGTGGCGCAGGTGTTGGTGGTGGTCATGATGAACGTGAACAAACACTAAACCAAATGCTCGTTGAGATGGATGGTTTCGAAGGTAACGAAGGTATTATCGTTATAGCTGCGACTAACCGTCCGGATGTGCTGGACCCTGCGTTACTGCGTCCTGGTCGTTTTGACCGCCAAGTAGTAGTTGGTCTTCCAGATGTACGTGGCCGTGAACAGATCCTAAAAGTTCACATGCGTAAGGTCCCTCTAGCGGGTGATGTAGAGCCTTCTCTCATCGCACGTGGTACACCAGGCTTCTCTGGTGCTGACCTAGCAAACTTAGTTAACGAAGCAGCCTTGTTTGCTGCGCGAGGTAACAAGCGCAACGTTTCTATGGTTGAGTTTGAACTGGCGAAAGACAAAATCATGATGGGTGCTGAGCGCCGTTCAATGGTGATGTCTGAGGAAGTGAAAGAGTCAACCGCATACCACGAAGCGGGTCACGCGATTGTTGGTCGCTTGGTTCCTGAACACGATCCAGTGTACAAAGTGTCTATCATTCCACGTGGTCGTGCGTTGGGTGTAACAATGTACCTTCCAGAGCAGGACCGCGTGAGTATGTCTCGCCAACACCTAGAATCAATGATTTCTAGCTTGTACGGTGGTCGTTTAGCAGAAGAACTTATCTACGGTGCTGACAAAGTATCAACCGGTGCTTCTAATGATATCGAGCGCGCAACAGATATTGCTCGTAAGATGGTTACTCAATGGGGTTTCTCTGAAAAGCTTGGCCCTCTGCTGTATGCAGAAGATGAAGGCGAAGTGTTCTTAGGGCGTAGTGTAACTCAGACTAAACATGTGTCTGACGATACAGCGAAGTTGATTGATGACGAAGTTCGTCAGATCATTGACCGCAACTACGATCGTGCGAAGAAGATTCTTCAAGAGAACATGGATATCATGCATGCGATGAAAGATGCGCTGATGAAGTATGAAACCATTGATGCTCGCCAGATTGATGACTTAATGGAGCGCAAAGCTGAAATTCGTGAGCCTGCGGGCTGGAGTGATAACTCAGCAAGCAAACCAGAAGACAGCGACAAGCCTCAAGCAAAGCAAGAAGTTAAAGAAGAAGCAACGGAGACTGCGAAAGATGCAGAACAGCCTAGCTCTTCTGAAACAACTTCTAACGAAGCGCCTGAAAAGAAAGACTCTGAATAAAGAGTATCGATAATATTAAACCCCGAGTTATCTCGGGGTTTTTGTGTTTATGATGATGATTACAGCAAATAACAAATCTTTGGACCTTTCGCGTCCACATGTCATGGCTATTCTAAATGTGACACCGGATTCCTTTTCGGATGGCGGTAAATACAACTCAATTGAACTTGCTCTTGCTCAAGTTGATAAAATGATAAAGGCTGGTGTAAGTATTGTTGATGTTGGTGGTGAATCAACAAGACCTGGTGCACCGGATGTGTCTTTGGAAGAAGAGCTTAGGCGTGTTGTCCCAGTAATCAAAGCCATTCGTGAAAAATATGATGTATGGATTTCCGTTGACACCAGTAAAGCAGAAGTGATGCGTCAAGCAATTGATGCTGGGGCTGATTTGATCAATGACATCCGCTCGCTGCAAGAGCCAGGTGCTCTGGAAGTCGCAGCAGAAGCAAACCTTCCAATTTGTCTGATGCATATGAAAGGTCAGCCTAGGACCATGCAAGTTGACCCTCATTATGATGATTTAATGGGGGACGTGTCGGCTTTTCTAGAAGAACGTATCGCGGCGTGTGAAGCAGCAGGGATTGATAAATCTCAACTGATTCTCGATCCTGGGTTTGGCTTTGGCAAAACAATCGAACACAATTATCATATGCTTGCTCATATTGAAAAGTTTCATGAATTCGGCCTGCCTATTTTGGCTGGCATGTCTCGTAAATCCATGATCTTCAAACTGTTAGACAAGCCAGCGGCAGAGTGTACGAACGCAAGTGTCGTTTGTGCTACGATTGCCGCGATGAAAGGCGCGCAGATCATTCGCGTGCATGACTTTGAAGAGACAATCGAAGCGATGAAAGTTGTTGAGATGACGAAAAACAATATTTAAAAATAATAAAGGAAAGTTTATGTCGAATGAAAGACGTTACTTTGGTACTGACGGTGTGCGCGGTAAAGTAGGACAATACCCAATCACTCCAGACTTCGTACTTAAGCTTGGCTGGGCTGCTGGTCGTGTACTAGCGAAACAAGGCACAAAGAAAGTTATCATAGGTAAAGATACACGTATTTCAGGTTATATGCTTGAATCTGCACTAGAGGCTGGCCTTGCAGCTGCGGGACTTAAAGCAACATTTACTGGTCCCATGCCAACTCCAGCTGTGGCATATTTAACTCAGACTTTCCGTGCCGAGGCTGGTATTGTGATTTCTGCATCACATAACCCATATTACGACAACGGCATTAAATTCTTTTCTTCTGAGGGTACTAAGCTACCTGACGATATCGAATTGGCGATCGAAGCTGAGTTAGATAAAGAAATTGAATGTGTGGAGTCTGCTGAGCTTGGTAAAGCAACCCGCCTAAATGATGCAGCTGGTCGTTACATCGAATTCTGTAAGAGTACTTTCCCATCTGAGTTGAGCCTTGCGAACTTTAAGATCGTAGTAGACTGTGCGCACGGTGCAACGTACCACATCGCTCCAAATGTTTTCAAAGAACTTGGGGCAGAAGTTATCGCTATGGGCGTAGAGCCTAACGGCATCAACATTAATGAAAAAGTGGGCGCAACAGACGTACGAGCTCTTCAACAGCGTGTTGTTGAAGAGCAAGCGCATCTTGGTCTCGCATTTGATGGTGATGGTGACCGCATCATTATGGTCGACCACCTAGGTAACAAAGTTGATGGTGACCAAATTGCTTATATCATCGCTCGTGATGCACTTCGTCGTGGTGAGCTAAAGGGTGGTGTTGTTGGTACACTAATGACTAACTTGGGTATGGAAAATGGTTTAAAGCAGCTAGGCATTCCGTTTGTACGTGCTGCTGTTGGTGACCGTTATGTCATGGAGCAACTGCTAGAAAAAGGTTGGAAAATTGGTGCTGAAAACTCAGGCCATGTGATCTTATTAGATAAAGTCACAACCGGCGATGCGATTGTTGCTGCACTTCAAGTACTTGCTTCTGTAATTGGCAGCGATATGTCTTTATATGAACTATCGCAAGGAATGACATTATATCCTCAGGTTTTAGAAAATGTCCGTTTCTCAGGAGAAAGTAACCCTCTTGAAGCTACAGCTGTATTAAACGCTGTCGCTGAAGTAGAGGCGACACTTGGTGATAAAGGGCGTGTACTGCTGCGTAAGTCTGGCACTGAGCCTTTGATCCGCGTTATGGTGGAAGGCGAAGATGGTGAACTAGTTCAACACTCAGCATTGAAAATCGCTGAGGCTGTTAAAGCAAGTTGTTAATCATTGCGTTAAAGCATGTCTTGAATGAAAAGGGCATCTTTTGCCCTTTTTTTGAGCGCTTAACGCATTGGCATTGATTTTTTACTAATTTTCCCTTGTCAGCGTTACTGGCTTTCGCTAGTATTGCTCCGCCTCCCGTTAGGAGGTCGCTAGCCTTGTTCATTATGATTTATTCTTTTGAACGGCGCTGGCTCAACAATTTGGAACATAGGTGGAAAAAATGTTTTCAGTTCTACTTGTGATTTACCTGTTGGCAGCGCTTGGTGTGATTGGCCTTGTGTTGATTCAACAAGGTAAAGGCGCAGATATGGGAGCCTCGTTCGGTGCTGGTGCTTCAAACACAGTGTTTGGTGCTGGCGGCTCAGGTAATTTCTTAACCCGAACAACTGCTATTTTAGCAACCGTATTCTTTATCGTTAGCTTGTTACTTGGTCGTATGTCTACGCACCAGACTGAATCACAATGGGTAGACCCAACGTTAGGTCAACCTGTTGTTGAACAAGTTAAGGATGCAGCGAGTGAAGTTCCTGCCCCTGCGGGTGATGAAATTCCTCAATAAGCTGTAAGGTTTTGATGCCGAGATGGTGAAATTGGTAGACACGCTAGCATGAGGTGCTAGTGCCTTAGGTGTGAGGGTTCGAGTCCCTCTCTCGGCACCAT
>NZ_JAWOTD010000038.1:0-10938 GCF_033338715.1 Vibrio sp. Vb1337
CGTCCGAGACTTCCCAAATAAACTGCATTTTTATCTTTCTCACTCTGTTTAGAAACCCATTGACACATAACGCCCTGTTAAGGTGTGAGCAACGCAATACCAAAGCCGCCGCATACCACCTTAAACACTAAACGCAACGCATAGTAAAAATGCCACGCGTTGCGAATCACTCTTAAACAGTTTGTTAGTCTTCAATATTTCAATACTTCGTTGGTAAATGCTTTATAATCAAATTCTTTCGGATGATAACAAATGTCTTTTTCATAAATCCCATTAAATAATTCATATTTATTAATTAACAGATTAAATTTTTTACTACCATAATCGCTTGTCATATTGTACATCAACATGACTATTTCATAACGAGATAATTGAGAACGAAATATCTTTGCATACTTATTTGAATTTTCCATTTTATCTACATGCTCTAAAACATAATACATACTACGGAAATAATGCCCTATTACATGACCATAGTCATGGTAGAACGACGAATAAATATCAGACAAGTCATTTTGTATATCCTTAGTGGGTCTTGAATTAAAGTATACATCACAGAGCGAGTATACTTTGATTTTTTTGGACTCACTAAGCCCATCGTGGATTGCCTGACTTAATCTATGTTGAGCAAACTCGCTCTCATTAAAGTAACTTAAATAATCAGAACTGGTGGGATTATCGGGTTTGTTCGGCCAGTATTCAATAGCATCATTGATCAAAAAGTCAAACTCACTATCTTGGAGAATGTGCTCAAGAACGACCTGACTATTTAATATTGATATAAAGTTAGAACCTACATATGAAAAAATGAATTCCTTATAGTAATCATTGAACTTTTCTGAAAGAAATTTAAAAACCTCGTACCCTTCATTATTATCAACTCTCAACTGATGAACTTTTGATGAATGAAACTCGAGTAATGAGAAAAATGTATTTTCATTTGATTGTTCAAGATACTGATTTTTTGTTAGTGATAGTGAATATAGCAACCCCAAAAATGCTAAAATACTGATAATCGGCCCCGACAGATCCCCCCAAAACCCCGCAGCATCATTCCATTTTTTAATATTTTCAACATCAGACGCTATAATTAATTCAGCATACTCAACTAATAAAAAAATCGAGATAATAATCAGTATTCCCATTATCAATTTATATATTTTCACTACATACTCCCAATATAATTGATGACTAACGCCCTGTTAAGGTGTGAGCAACGCAATGCCGAAGTCACCGTATACCACCTTAAACACTAAACGCAACGCATAGTAAAAATGCCACGCGTTGCGAATCACTCTTAAACAGTTTGTTATACCAATTTAGTCACCCCAAAAGTCGGGCTCTAGATCACCAAAATCAACACTTGATGGAGAAGAAATGAATTCAACATCAGTAATTTCTATTGAAGAAAAGTCTTCGCAATCAGTAAAATCGCCCGAAAACGTTATCAGAACCTCGGTTTGAAAATCAAACGAGGTACTTGCTGAACTTGAGTCCAAAAATACATAATCTTTATCAATAGAATCATGTACTGATAGTGAAAACGAACAAGATGCATCCGCTTCGATACTTACTATTGCCTGAACCACTACTTGCTCAGAGTCAACCTCGACTAATTGTAAAATTGGGGATGACCCATCGGATAAAAACTCCATACTGTTGAACGATACTTCAACCATATCGTTCTGCTCCCAATAAAACCCGGATGTAGCATCTGCATACGGATCTAATTCGCTTGTGTAATCTGCCGCATGCTCTTCAACCAAGGAGTAAAATGGACTCGAACTGCCAGGCACTAATGTTTTTGCTAATGAAGCAAAAAATGTATATGGAGCCGTCTGTGGTTGGAATATCGAAAGTGCTTCTGCAAAGTCTTGTGTGCAATCAATCCATTCCGAGTTCTCTGCATATTTTAACCAATCGTTATCAGTTGTAACTGCGATAACTTTAGTACCATTATGTTCAGCCCAAGCTTCTAATGTCATCAAAGCTATAGCATCAGGAAACTCGCTTTTTTTATTACCACTTTGAGCAAAAGGAGGCTCGTTATCAAAATAAGCACTAATCATTGACTTAACATCAAGATGATCCTCAGAATTAATAACTAGCAACCCCGTACTATCTACAAAGTCTTGCAACCGTGCTGTTGTAATATCCTCGACAGATTCTGCTAATAACATTCCTTTAGCATCACTAACTATCGATTCCCCTACATTTAGATGTACTACTGTATTTTTTAGAGACTTTTCTAGAGCAGACCGTGTATCACTGATCTTTTTCTTTAAATGTGATTCAACTTCTTGATAAACGATATCAGATAGGACTACCTGTACCTCACTAGGCTTAAATTGCTCTAGCTTTTTAAATAACCCAGACTCTATACGTAACCCATTTCCATCAAATATTGATGTATCGATGCTAATTGCACCGTAATCCGCTGTACTCATTGTTTCTCCAAATTGGTATAACGCCGCATTAAGGTGTGAGCAGCGCTTGGCTATACTTGAGCGAAGCGAAAACGCCAAGCGTTGCGAATCACTCTTAAATGCTTTGTTAGGGCACTGTTCTCAAAGATGGCCACCTTACTAGCCAGCCCTTTGAATTTACACGATTTTCAAACGTTTCTCGTGACCTTTTAGGGTTATGTGTGACACAGTAACCAAATAAGGATTCGTACCCAAAAGCTGCAATACATTCATAGCTATCAGGTGCGACTTGTCGAATGGCAACAGCTGTCTCTTGTTCTGGCCAATAGCTCATAGCATCAAGGGAGCATGTGTAGGGTAAATCGCCATTCCGAGTATGCATTAGTGCTTGGTTACGAACTTGCCAGTTAACTTCTGGCATTAGCTGCTTGAGCTGAGATTCGTGGTGTAAATATGCATTAGGGTCGTTCTCGTCTGGCGCAAAGTAAATAACATCCGCATCGTTCAATGGTGTTGCTACATCAAAGCCATGCAGTGCATCCCAAACAAGATTACGAACGAAACCAGCTGCAATGTAACACTGAGGCAAGCCCAATTTAGATGCGCACTCTAAGGCTTTAACTCTAACTGGATCTTGCTTGATTAATTCTACGATTCTATCCATTTTCGCCCTGTGCCCTAACGCCCTGTTAAGGTGTGAGCGACGCAATACCGACGCCACCGCAGACCACCTTAAACACTAAACGCAACGCATAGTAAAAATGCCACGCGTTGCGAATCACTCTTAAACAGTTTGTTATAGCTCAAGCGTAAACGTATTGCTCAACTCTCTTACCCCGGTCATCAACTGTAATGGCTTTAACATATACCTGGTGATTTTTAGCCATGTAGACTTGAAGATAAAACTCTTTAAGGCGATCTAAAGAAACATTGTGGCTAGCTGCATGTTTCGGAAGCCGTTCTCGGTAGTAACCTATTGATTTTCTAATTCTCGGAGTAAGCCTAAATAACTCCTCAGTACGAGCTGGAACCCAAGAAATCTGAACTGGCTTACCTTTGTTCAGGCGAGCTAAAGTATATAAATCTTCAAATATAAATGCGTCATCAACATAGTTGCACCCACCAACAAATGAGTGAGTGAAGTTGTGAGCCATTGATTTAATTAACTTATACTTCATGTTACCCCTGAGCTATAACGCCCTGTTAAGGTGTGAGCAACGCAATACCGAAGCTTCCGCATACCACCTTAACCACTAAACGCAACGCATAGTAAAAATGCCACGCGTTGCGAATCACTCTTAAACAGTTTGTTAGGCTATTCTTCTTGATTTTGGTGTTGTATACCCAGCACTATAGTGTTTTTACCATTACACGCTGGGCATATCCAATGGCGACCAACGGTTAACTCATGATCTAGAACAGTTATGCTTTTCTGGCATTTAGGATTGCTACATTGAAGTTCATGCTGATTTAAAGTCCAACATACATTCCCACTACCGCCATCGGTGAGCGTATACTTCGCCTTACAATTAAAGCAATCTGCTAAAATTGGCTCTTTAAATGAATGGGGAATACGTTTCCTAATCGTTTTGCCGCACTCTTGGCAAACTAGGGAAGAAAAATTACCTAATGTCATATTGAAGACGGGAGATCGCAAAGCTTCATCTAAAAACTGATATATTTCCTCGCATCGTCGCCTCAATTTGTTCATATTTTGAAGGTTGCCTGTACGACTTTGCTTCATCGAGATAACATGAAGATAGCTACCCAAAGCATCATAATGCTTTTTTAACATTCTCAACGTAAATGTCTTTTCAGTACCTAATAACTGCATCGTGTCAGGTAGAGTGTGACTATCAGGCTGTACACCTATTGAAATGGTGCTACTAGTATCAGCATCACTATCAATTTCCAAAAGTACCATCAAAACTTTCTTGGGTTGCCAAGTCTCATATTCGCTTGGTGGAAATTCATCCTTATAAGCTAGCGCCCTGTCGTATGTAATAGCTTCCATTGCCATACGAAGCTCAAGAGCAGCATATTTTAAACGAGGGTCACTAGAGGAACTCAGTTCATTGTGTGCGAATTTCAGGTGATCTTTTGCTAACTGTCGATAATTCATAAGCCAAACTCCCCAAATAGCCTAACGCTGCGTTAAGGGGTGAATGCCGCATAAACCAACCTTCCGCAAGCCACTTTCACCACCAAAACTCACCGCAAACCAAAAATGCCACGCGGCATGAATCCCTCTTGAACGCCTTGTTAGGTTTGTAGCCTACCACTCACTTTGGACAATAACGGTTTTCGATGAGCCAAAGTGTTCAATGACAGTGACACCAACATTAGAAAGCACATGATACCCACAGTGCTCAGTAAAAATGGCCACCTGCCCCTCCTTTGGATTTTCCAAAGCAAATGCATAATTGAACTTACAATAAGATTCATCTTCAAACAAAACTTCTACGCTATCTGCTGAAAAGTCATAACTCATCAAACCAGACTCAGAAATTTCAAAGGCGCTACGATTCAGCTTGGAACTTAAAAGATCCGCCCATTTTACAACAAGATTTTTGTCCATTTTTCCATTAAAACCTAACGCCCTGTTAAGGTGTGAGCAACGCAATACTAATGCTCCCGCATACCACCTTAAACACTAAAACCAACGCATAGTGAAAATGCCACGCGTTGCGAATCACTCTTAAACAGTTTGTTATGTGATTTTTCTGGATTTAATACCAAAGTCATTTTGTTTTAGCTCAGCTTGGAACAACTTGATATCCGTACCTGCAATTAATTTTTTTACAATTTCTATGTCCATTTGTGATGAGCTAGCACCAAAGGTTACAGACTTGATTTTTCCTGGTAATGGATAAACTTTGCCACCTTGTGGTTTAAATGTCCGCCACTCTTTTTCATACTCCCATTGTTTAGACTTGGTATATAAAACCCGCTTTAAAGAGGAGTTAAACTGGTCACTATCGAGCAAAACATTTGAGCTTAATGAGGGGTAGCTTTGCGTGTATTTAACCTTATTAGTTTCATCAGGGTTACCCAGCGCATTATTCTCATTTCGTTCTAATTCGATACAAATGCCTTTATGGTTATCGGCATAATGAGACCACATTAGAATATCAGCAGCACTCTCAGCCAATGAGACGATCCCAAAATTTTTCAACTTACCTTGAAAAACGTCGATATCTGAAGATACGTTTTTTAGTTCAAACGGCACAATTTCAGAGTCATCAGGAAAGGCTCTTGCGACTTTATCCGCATCAGTAGAAGGAGCTATAGCTGTACTTTTCATAAAAGAGCATTGGGTATCAAACGGATCATTGAACGACTCAGGTAAAGCATAATAAATACGCTCGGAAGCGATGATATCCAATGTAAACTGATTCATCGGCTTATACTTATACAAGGAAGTTATTTCAGGATTTTTCATTATTATTTTCCACAAAATTTCCGCATTTGCACCTTATCACATAACGCCTTGTTAAGGGGTGAGCAACGCAATACCGATGCCGCCGCATGCCACCTTAATCACTAAAAGCAACGCATAGTAAAAATGCCACGCGTTGTGAATCCCTCTTGAACAATTTGTTAGCTTAAATTATGTAGCACCAAACCAGACCACCCCAAAACAGAATATTCAAAGTCCAGACCATTACACTCTGAACTGGAAGCATATGAAAAACTAACTGGGGACATGCCTTAAGTTCACTAGGAGAGAACAGCATTTGCGGCTGAAAATCCCAACTAGTAGCTAAACGCAGACCTCTTTTGAATCTAGGATGATTCACCAAGTATTCAGCGTAGGATGAATAAATTGTCCATAACCCCAAAAAGCCTAGTAACTCAATTAGGGATATCACTTCCAAGCTAAATGGCAATAGTGAAGGTCCACCAATGAGCAAAATAGCTGCAAATATCCATTTTCTATTTCTCATTACACATCCTTTTTAATGATTTAAGCTAACGCCGCGTTAAGTGGTGAACAACGCTAACCACTAAACCTAAACCATTGTACCTTAAACACTTAACCTGACTTGAACTGAAATCGCCAAGCGTTGTGAATCCGCCTTAAACGCCTTGTTAGGCGAAGTTTCCCACCAGTGTTCAAGGATGTTTGCAAGCAGATTACCCGAAACCCAATAAGCAACCAAACACCCACTGACTTTTTGTGATTCAAGAACCACAAATGTCACTATGTTTCAGCTAAGATGCCAGCGACCACGAAATACAGACTTTCAGCGATCAAGTTGCTTTTGAGGAAACGAAACGTAAAGCTACAAACTTAAAGCGAGAACAAAAGCCTCAATTAACTTGCCCCTGCCACACTTTGAGCCAATGAAACTCACAACCAACCGGCTATGAAAACCAATGAGGCAACCCGCAAACCTTGGCATGTTTTACGGCCAGAGAGATTCATGAATTTGAACAGACAATCTTGAATTGCCGACTTAGAAAAACGAATGCTCAAAGAGACCTAAGAAAATGAGAACAAAGGACTTTCCTGCCCGTCGCCTAACGCCCTGTTAAGGTGTGAGCAACGCAATACCGATGCTGCCGCATACCACCTTAATCACTTAAAACAACGCATGGTGAAAATGCCACGCGTTGCGAATCACTCTTAAACAGTTTGTTAGCTATGTTTTTCCAACGCCTCTCGGAGTTTAGCTATCGTATGTTGACTGTAGACTTTAATACCATTGCGCTCTAACAATGCAGTGGCTACCCCTGAACCATCGATTTTAATCCCGTTGAATGTGCCATCATAAATTTTTGAACTGCCACAGGAAGGACTGCCTTCTGCAAGAATCGCGTACTTTATTTGCTGGTTTTTGCAAAGTTCCAAAGCCTTTTTTGCCCCACTTACAAATTGTTCCGTAACATCGATGCCATCATTTCCAACAACGTTTGCCAAACCATCCAGCACATCAACACCTTTACCAGTAATAATTTCAGCTGGTGCTCTAGGAATAGGTAAACCTGCTGATACTTCGGGGCAAAAAATCACTAGTTCTGTGTATGACTTTAGCCAGAGCAACTCAGGCTCTGGGATTGATAAACAGCTCGCATTGTATCTAACGTTGTTTCCAACCAAACATGAACTAACGAGAACTTTTACCACTGGAACTCCTTTATATACGAGAAATAGCTAACGCCCTGTTAAGGGGTGAGCAACGCAATACCGAAGTCGCCGCATACCGCCTTAAACACTAAAATCAACGCATAGTGAAAATGCCACGCGTTGCGAATCCCTCTTGAACAGTTTGTTAGAGCGCAGCTCACAGGTTGAACAGAACTTTCAAAAGAGAATTTACCAAGGAAGAAATTCCTAGAAATAGTACTACTGGCAAGCCTATCGCTATTAACAGTTTAAACTCGACAAATTGACCTACAACGGCATCACCATACCTACCACCCAGAAACTTTCTAGATTCGTCACCTACTGTTGATTTGACTTCATCTGTAACCGTCTTGCGATCTTTACCAATGAATTCTTTAAACAGCATAAAGCCGAAAGGAGCGATAATAATGCCGGCGATAAGATATGAAATGTATTCAACTATATCGGTCATGTTCATACTTTTTTCTCCTGCGCTCTAACGCCGCATTAAGGTGTGAGCAACGCGACCACAGACCTAAACCTTACCACCGTAAACACGAAACCCAACGATGGAATGAAAAATGCCAAGCGTTGGGAATCACTCTTAAATGCTTTGTTATGTTAATTTTTTGATGAGAATTCAACTTCTTGAGGTGTGTTTCGATCTTTTTCGCAGATAACGACGGTATTGGCGAGTTTGTCGTGCCACCCCTGTTTACGCTTGTCCCAAGCCACCCAAAATATACCTAGTCCAAGAGGGATTGTCGCTAGGATATACCCAAGGTATCTTACAATATACTGTTGAAGGGTAGGTTTATCGCCAGTTTTAGCGTCTACAATTTTCGCTGATATAGCCATTTTACCTGGTGTCGCTTGACGATAAAGCCAGAAACCAATGACCGCTACCAATGGAAAAATCCAGCTTAAAATCAGGTCAGCGAAGCCTTGTACTAACGCATCGTTGTCAAAATATGCCCAGCCATAAACCGCTACTAGAATCGGGTATGTAAGGACACAAATTATCACAGTATCAATTAGACTAGCACCAACTCGAGGCCAAAAACCTGAATATTCGTACAAATCACTCATTTTCGCGGGAACATTATCTTTCATATTATTTACCTAGTTTACATAACCAACTTAAATGCATGATACGTAATGTAATTTCTTTCTCAAGACAATATTCAATTAATTGCAACACACTTCGATTAACATAACGCCGCATTAAGGTGTGAGCAACGCTACCACCAGACGAAACCTGTACGCCTTAAACACGAAACCCAACGATGACATAAAAAATGCCAAGCGTTGGGAATCACTCTTAAATGCCTTGTTAGTTTTTTGTTTCTAGAGAGTGCTTATTTTCCAAGTCTTCTACCTTATTTTTAAGTTTCTCTAACTTTCGAGAATAAATAAAGAAACCGATTTGAGAACATACTACGGCCACATAGAACAGGTTATCTCTATGTTGAGCTGGAGCATCATTCCACAACCATATAGCGAAGACAGTGACAAGCACATAAGAAATAATATTTGAAATCATTGATGAAGCCCCGAAACCAATCGTACACTTCGATTTTCTAACTCTGTATTAACTTTTTTTAATTCAGACTTATTAAACGCAACAGCTCCCCAAATGACAAGCATAGCTAAACCACCTCTGCCAAGTTTACCTCTAGCTTTAGATTCCTTGTATAGGTCTTTGAGTCCAAGGCTTGAAGCACCAATACCTATATAACTAGCGAAATTGTCTAAAAAGCTATGAAAATCTTTATCAGACTGTAACTCTTTCTCAGTCATTGACCACATGCCATATTGTGGGTTAACAAAAGTAGTGTCTAGCGCTCCTGTTACTAGTTTTCCCATTAAGGCTCTATTCGAAACACTTCGTATCAGTTTCATAGCATCTACTCGTTGCTTCTGACTGAGATGTCTATACAAGATCATCGAACAAATCGCATCTACTTCTACTTTTCCAGCCCCAACAAGTAGTTCTGGTTTAAAACCGATTATTTTAGCTAATATTCTTAATTGTTCTTGCTCATTGCTTGGCAAATTATACGGTAAACTGCTAACTGAAATTACGTTACTCATCACTCATCCATGTATAATTTTAGGGCTTATTTTATGAAATAAAAAGAATAGCATATGCACTCAGTGGTGTATAGGAAATGTTATGAAACTAACGCCCTGCTAAGGGGTGAGCAACGCAATACAAAAGCCGCCGCAAACCACCTTAATCACTAAATTCAACGCATAGTAAAAATGCCACGCGTTGCGAATCCCTCTTGAGCAGTTTGTTAGTCGCGAGGCACCGAGCGACAATTTTAAGCCGAACTAAACTTTGCGAACAACAAACTTTATGTGCTTTGATGCATTTAAGTCAGGCGTAGTCTCAAAGCGGCTACTCAATGAAACCACTTGGAACAAACAACGCCGCAGAAAACGGACGGACAACACCAAATAGCGCCTTTGGAAAGCTAATCTCACAGTGCGGACTTTCAACAAAGTCACTGAAACCACGTGGAACTTACCACACCAGAGAAAACGTCCTTTCAGCGAGTAAATCGGCTTTTGTACCAACAAACTCACCGAGCGAAGTAGCAACCAAAAACAGACTCTCGATCGCCCCGCTCTATCACCACCAAAGAACGAAACAACCGCTTGGTAAATAGCAATGCATTGATCTAGAACCGATGAAACTGAGCTTTGCCCGTCGAAGATGGAACTATGAATCAAACAACCAGTAGCCAAGTTTTGAGCTTAGAAACATGATTTTGACTGCTAGCTTTTTCTGGCGACTAACGCCTTGTTAAGGGGTGAGCAACGCAATACCGAAGCCGCCGCATGCCACCTTAGTCACTAAAACTAACGCATAGTAAAAGTGCCACGCGTTGCGAATCCCTCTTGAACAATTTGTTAGGCGAATTACTTAAAAGGAAGTGGAATATCTTTCGTTATGGATATGTCCTCTAAACACTGCTTCAAAGGTAACTGCTTGGATTTATAGATTGTTGTAATCGAATTTTTCTCTTCGTCTACGTCCAATGTTAAACAAGCACAACTAAAACCATAGCTTCGATTTGTTCTAACAAATTCATTTTCATTTGCAGTCGCTTGATAAAGCAGTTCCATCGATTTATCGTCCAATGCATTTGAAGTACCTTGGACTGATATATCCCACGAGCCATCGCGATCAATCAACCACATATTGGCAGGAGAAGGATTTTCAAGCCATCCACATCGAGTCTCTTCTGCCGTCGCTGTTAATGCAGAAAACATCCCCAGAATAACAATCAAAAATCTCATTACTTACTCCATTCGCCTAACGCCTTGTTAAGGTGTGAGGCACGCAATAGCGAAGCCGCCGCATAACACCTTAACCACTAAAACTAACGCATA
>NZ_JAWOTD010000039.1:0-10874 GCF_033338715.1 Vibrio sp. Vb1337
AAAAAGTGAAGAAAAAATTAGTGATTTGGCGCAAAAAAAGGTGATTTTTTCTTCGCTCTTCTCTATAATCCTGCGACCCACCGTTACTGCAGACCTGATTATCGAAGTTATTTCGAAATTGAAGGTCGAGAGTACCAACGACTCGAAGGGGTGATGACTGGGCTCTTAGACAGTGTGGGAGCACTATTGGGTGTTCCTTTAAAGTTTAAAATTTAATTAACGGGTTATTGTTAGCATGAAAACTTTCGTTGCTAAACCAGAAACTGTAAAACGCGACTGGTACGTTGTAGACGCTGAAGGTAAAACTCTTGGCCGTCTAGCAAGTGAAATTGCATCTCGCCTACGTGGCAAACATAAAGCTGAATACACTCCTCACGTTGACACTGGTGATTACATCATCGTTATCAACGCTGAGAAAGTTGCTGTAACTGGTAACAAAGCTAAGAACAAAGTGTACTACCGTCACTCTGAATTCCCAGGTGGTCTAAAATCTATCACTTTTGAAAAGTTGATCGATCGTAAACCTGAGATGGCTCTTGAGCTTGCAGTTAAAGGCATGCTTCCACGTGGTCCTCTAGGCCGTGCTATGTACCGTAAGCTAAAAGTTTACGCGGGCGCTGAGCACAACCATGTTGCTCAACAACCACAAGTACTAGACATCTAATTGGGGATTTCGGAAATGGCAGAGAATCAATACTACGGCACTGGCCGTCGCAAAAGCTCAGCTGCACGTGTTTTCATTAAACCAGGCAGCGGTAACATTGTAGTAAACAAGCGTAACCTTGACGAATACTTCGGTCGTCCAACAGCACGTATGGTTGTACAACAACCTCTAGAGCTAGTTGAACTAACTGAAAAGCTAGACCTTTACGTAACAGTTAAAGGCGGCGGTATTTCTGGTCAAGCTGGTGCTATCCGTCACGGTATCACTCGCGCGCTTATGGAATACGATGAGTCTCTACGTCCTGCTCTACGCGCAGCTGGCTACGTTACTCGTGACGCTCGTTGCGTTGAACGTAAGAAAGTTGGTCTACGTAAAGCACGTCGTCGTCCACAGTTCTCTAAGCGTTAATTTCCTCTTATCGGGAATTATGCTTTTCAGAGTTACTCTGGAAACTGTGTACCAAAAGCTCGGCTCTATGCCGGGCTTTTTTGTATTTAAGGACATCATACTTGTCTTCAAGCAACGAACAGCCTTCACTTATCATCACACTCCGAGCAGACCTTCTTATTCGTCCTCTTCGTCGAAAGGTTGCCAGTGCCGTTTTATATGTGTGCCTTATTTAACCGCGACTCACCACGCTTTCTCTTGCGATGCAGCATAGATGTATTCATCAACAAGAATGTCTTTGTATCTTATTCTTCCTGTAACATGTTTTAAAATGACTTACGTTCCTTTTTGAGCATTCTGCGTGCTACAAAATTGAAAATATAAACACAGTAAGCTGAACGCGTAATACGAAATATTTCTCTGTGTAATTAACTGAAAACTACCAAGATAAAAGGTTTTATCCGCTTTCAGCGGGGCTTCTATGTGGTGCTTTCTTGTTACAAATCACATCAATTTTTTATAATTCTGCCGCTTTTGTGACGACGCGAGCGATTTGCCTCACAAATGTTACAAAAAGGTAGCTTTATCTTGTCAAAAAGTAGGGTTTTCTTTATCATTTCCCTCCAATAAATAGAACTAAATTCATTATTTGTTAGCCATGCTCTTATAAGCGGAATAATAACGATCCAAAGGGAGCAAATGGGAGAATGTTTGGATGAGCAACGCGCCTTTAAATAACGGTCGCAGGCGTTTTCTAACCGCTACAACGGCAGTTGTTGGTGGGTTAGGGGCAGTCGCCGTCGCCGTGCCTTTTATCAAATCATGGAATCCGAGTGCTAAAGCCAAAGCGGCGGGCGCACCGGTTGAAGTGGATATAAGTAAAATTGAACCAGGTCAGCTGGTTCGTGTTGAGTGGCAGGGAAAACCTGTATGGATTGTTCGCCGCACTCAAAGCGTTCTGGATAACTTAAAATCGATCGGTGATAAGCTTCGCGATCCACAATCTGAAATGGAGCAGCAGCCTGAGTACGCTCAGAATGAGTTTCGTTCGATTAAGGAAGAGTTTTTCGTCGCAGTTGGTTTCTGTACCCACTTAGGTTGTTCACCAACCTATCTACCTGACTCTTTCTCAGAGCAGGTGCAGGGCGTAAGATCTGGCTTCTTCTGTCCTTGTCATGGTTCTAAGTTCGACATGGCTGGTCGAGTGTTCCAAGGAGTACCTGCTCCGTTGAACCTTGTCGTTCCTAAGCACATGTATTTGAGCGATACCAAGCTCATTGTGGGTGTTGATGAGGGAGATGCATAATGCAAGCAATGTTAGATTGGGTTGAAAAGCGTATTCCTGCAATGAATGCTTATAAAAAGCATTTGTCTGAATACCCAATGCCTAAGAACTTCAACTTTTGGTACCTTTTCGGTTCTCTGGCGATGCTGGTTCTTGTTAACCAAATCCTAACGGGTATTTGGCTAACGATGAACTATGTTCCTTCAGGTGACGGTGCATTTGCGTCTATCGAATACATTATGCGTGATGTAGAGTACGGTTGGCTTCTGCGTTACATGCATTCCACTGGCGCGTCAGCGTTTTTCGTTGTTGTGTATCTTCACATGTTCCGTGGTTTGATCTACGGTTCATACCAAAAACCTCGTGAACTATTGTGGATCTTCGGTATGTTGATCTTCCTTGTTCTCATGGCTGAAGCGTTCATGGGTTACCTACTTCCATGGGGTCAGATGTCATACTGGGGTGCGCAGGTAATCATTTCCCTGTTTGGCGCTATTCCTGTTATCGGTGATGACCTAACGCTTTGGATTCGTGGTGACTACATCATCTCTGGTGCAACGCTAAACCGTTTCTTCGCACTACACGTTATTGCCTTGCCTATTGTTTTGCTTCTTCTTGTTGTTCTGCACGTATTGGCGCTGCACGAAGTAGGCTCAAACAACCCGGATGGTATCGAAACTAAGCTGCCAAAAGGCTCAATGGGCGACGATTACAAAACGCAATTCAAGTTCCACGATTACTACACGAAGAAATATGACATCATTGATTCGATTCCTTTCCATCCGTACGGCACGGTTAAGGACTTGGTCGGTGTTGCTGGTTTCTTGTTCTTCTTCTGTTACGTGCTGTTCTTTAACCCAGAAATGGGTGGGTACTTCCTTGAGCCGCCTAACTTTGAAGCTGCAAACCCATTGAAGACACCAGAGCATATTGCTCCGGTATGGTACTTCACGCCGTTCTACGCAATCCTACGTGCGGTTCCAGACAAACTATTAGGTGTTATCCTAATGGGTGCGTCAATTGCAGTGCTGTTTGTTTTACCTTGGTTGGATCGTTGTAAAGTTCGTTCATACCGTTACCGTAGCAAACTTCATCTATTGAATATTGTACAGTTCACTATCGCCTTTATCGCTCTAGGTATTTTAGGTGCGTTACCAGCGACACCAACGTACACACTACTATCTCAGATCTTTAGCTTGTGTTACTTCATGTTCTTTGTGTTGCTGTTCTTCTACAGCAAAAATGAAGCAACCAAACCATTACCAGAGAGGGTGACATTCAAATGAAGAAGTGGATTGTAATTCTATTTGCTATGTTGCCATCACTAGCGATGGCAGCTGGGGCCAATGTTCCGCTGGATAAAGCGAATGTTGACCTTACGGATAAAGCTTCGCTACAAAACGGCGCGAAGTTATTCATGAACTACTGTTTTGCTTGTCACTCTACGCAATACCAGCGTTACGAGCGTGTAGCAACAGACTTGGAAATTCCAACAGACTTAATGAAAGAAAACCTGATTTTCAATCCTGAAGCGAAAATCGGTGATCTAATGGTCAATGCTATGCCACCGAAGCAAGCGGCAAACTGGTTTGGTGCTCCACCACCAGATCTTACGTTGGTTGCACGAGTTCGTGGTGCTGATTGGTTATACACTTACTTACGCTCTTTCTATGTTGATCCATCTCGTCCATTCGGCGTGAACAACATCGTCTTCCCGAGTGTTGGTATGCCGCATGTGCTTGAAGAGCTACAGGGCATCCCGACGCCTATTTACGATACGAAAATCGTAGATGGCGAAGAAGTACAAGTTGTTGTTGGTACTGAAACCGATGGCACGGGTGAGCTGAGTGAAGGCGAATATGACAAAGCGGTTGGCGATCTCGTTAACTTCTTAGTTTATTCAGGTGACCCAGTGCAGCTTGAGCGTCACGCTCTAGGCTGGTGGGTAATGGGCTTCTTAGTGCTTCTAACCATCGTTGTCGTGATGCTCAAGAAAGAGTATTGGCGCGATGTGCATTAATTGTGCTAAAATACCGTGCTAATTCCCAATTTTAATTGATGTACAATGGAGGCTTAGCCTCCATTGTTTTTATTTGTAAGTGTACTGGAGGGCTCCATGGCTGTAGCTGCCAATAAACGTTCTGTGATGACTCTTTTCTCAAGTGCATCAGATTTGTATAGCCATCAGGTTCGCATTGTACTAGCTGAAAAAGGTGTAAGTGTTGAAGTTGAGCTTGTTGACGAAGCAAACCTTCCTGCTGAGCTTGTTGAGCTAAACCCATATAAATCAGTGCCAACTCTTGTTGACCGTGAGCTAGCTCTTTACGATTCAAAAATCATCATGGAGTACTTGGACGAGCGTTTCCCTCATCCACCTCTAATGCCGGTTTACCCTGTTGCTCGTGGCAACAGCCGCTTGATGATGTACCGTATCGAACGCAACTGGTATTCACTCGCTGAAAAAGTGATGAAAGGTAATGCGGAAGAATCAGAAAAAGCACGCACAAAGCTGCGTAATGATCTTCTGACGTTAGCGCCAATTTTTGCTGAATATGAGTACTTCATGAGCGAAGAATTCAGCTTGATCGATTGTTACCTAGCTCCACTATTGTGGCGTTTGCCTCAACTTGGTATCGATCTTGTTGGCCCTGGTTCAAAAGAAATCAAGGTATACATGAACCGCGTATTTGAACGTGATTCGTTCCTTGCTTCTTTGACTGAAGCTGAACGTGAAATGCGCCTAGTTCGCTAAGCGATTTAAAACACGTTATGGATATTGCAAAAATGACTGCTCGCCGCCCGTATATGCTTCGCGCATTTTACGACTGGTTAGTAGACAATGACTTGACTCCTCACTTGGTTGTGGATGCAACAATGCCAGGGGTGCGTGTCCCGGTTGAATTTATTCAAGATGGTCAAATTATTTTGAATATTGCGCCACGTGCAGTGGGTAATCTTGAGTTAGGTAATGATGCGATTACCTTCCATGCTCGCTTTAGCGGTCGTCCGCACTCAGTGATCGTGCCTGTGTATGCTGTTCAAGCTATTTATGCACGTGAGAATGGTGCTGGTACTATGTTTGAACCAGAAGAAGCGTACACTCACATCGAAGAAGAAGCGATGACCGAGGAAGAATCATCCCCATCGTTCACAACGGTTAGCGATGAGCCTTCTGAGTTAGTTTCTGATTCAGATGCCGAAGAGGACGATGCTCCTCGACCAAAAGGCAAACCAAGCTTAAGAGTGATTAAATAATAAAAAAGCAGCGTAACGCTGCTTTTTTCTTTTTAACTTGTTGAAGATGATTTCAAGCCAGACTTTGGAAATTACTCACTAATCGTAAAGACTTCGACGTTCTCTTCACTTTCTGTACTTGCCTCACTTTCTATTGTTTGTACACCGTCACTCGGTAAGTCTACTTCAACAGGCTCCATTTCGCCGTATTGGAACCCTTTAATGACTTGTTTTACGCCTGAGATATTACGCGCGATTTCTGTCGCTCGATCGCCTTGCTCTGGCGTGACATAACCAAACAGAAAAACGTCGCCATCTTCGGTGATCACTTTAACCTTAACACCATTAAGCTCAGAATCAGTAAGCAAAGCTGACTTTACTTTGGTTGTGATCCAGCTGTCATTGCTAATCTGGGTAACAGTGAGTGGCTCTTTTTGTTTGATTTGATTGTGTATGACTTTTACACCACTAACTTCTCGAGCCCTTCGCTCTAAAGCAAGGATAAGGTCTTGTGTCGGAGCTTGTCCCATAAGGACTACAGTCCCATTATATGAACTGGCAACGACACGAACTTCACCTTTAAACGGTGCTTTATTGCCGATCGCCGCAACTTCGAATTCGATGTTATTGTCCTGCCAGATTTGTTTTGTCGTGCGTGTGTCCGTGACAATATTCGCTGTGGTTGCTGCACCTGCGATAAACAAACCTGCGCAACCACTTAAACTCAATGCTGTTAATAAGATAACGAGGCTACGTATCATAATTCTGACTCTCAGTCTTGGTTACTCTTCGTGAGCAGGGAAAAGCACCTGGTCAATAAGATCACAAAGACAATGGAGTGTTACCATATGTACTTCGTGAATACGTGCAGTGCGGTGTGATGGAATACGAATTTCGACGTCGTTCTCACCGAGCAGTCCTGCCATCTCTCCGCCATCTTTTCCTGTGAGCGCGATAATCGTCATATCTCGAGTTACGGCTGCTTCCATCGCTTTGATAATATTTTTACTGTTACCGCTAGTCGACATGGCAAGCAAAATGTCGCCTGGTTGACCAAACGCTCGTACCTGTTTTGAGAAGATTTCCTGGTAGTGGTAATCGTTGGCCACTGCGGTTAGGGTAGTATTATCGGCGGTTAAGGCCATTGCTGGTAGGCTAGGGCGCTCAGTTTCAAAACGGTTTAAAAGACAAGAAACAAATTGTTGAGCGTTTGAAGCACTGCCGCCATTACCACAACATAAAATTTTATTGCCATTAAGCAGGCTCGACACCATCGCTTGAGCTGCATGAGTAATGGCATCAGGCAGCGCCTCTGCTGCTGCGATTTGAATTTGAATACTTTCTGTAAAGCTGTCTTTAATGCTGTCTAGCATCGCTTATCCTTCAGAGATTGCGTTTTCTATCCAGTTGATATCTCGCCCATTATCATGAATGGCGATGACATCAAATCGATAATCGATATTGTGTTTTAAGCGCTTTTGTTGGCTAAGCCAAACTTGTGCGGTTTTGACTAGCTTGCGCATTTTAGCGTGCGTCACCATTTCTGCTGCCGAGCCAAAGTGATTGTTCTTACGGTATTTGACTTCAACAAACACAATAGTTTCACCTTGTTGGAAGATTAAATCAATCTCACCGACCTTAGTCAGAAAATTTTGTTCAATAAAGTTTAAGCCCTGGCGTTGTAAATACTGCTTCGCCAGAGCTTCATATTGATTTCCGATTTGGCGCTTGCTAAAGAGCCCCACGCTCAGCCCAGCTTAGCTCACGCTGTACAACACAATTATTGTCGATACTTAAAATACCGGTTTGGCCGCCAACTGAGTAGCCCGGAACGACCTTCATTTGTGGCAGCTCCCCAATCAATTTATACGCATCCATACCCAGTGCTTTCAAACGTTTTTCCATGTTAGATTGCTCTGACCACAGCTCGTTCATTTCAGCGGTCACGCTAGGGTCTGGGTCAATCAGTAATGGAATATCGCTGTAGATGATGCCTGTTAGATCTTCGTAAGTCGCGCCGCCACTGTTGCTACGCGAGCTAGAGAAAATTTGTGGCGCTTTGGCGTCTGGGTTAATCGCTACCTCGATAAACGGCTTGATCAAAGTCAGTTCCGTGCTTCTAGCAACAATATAAACCGCATCGACATCACGACGGCTACGTGGCTGTGTTTCAAGCTTGATACGCATTAATGATTGCATCTGAGCAATACGTTGTTTGCTTTCTTGCAGACCAAATACTTCATTGATGTCTTTTTGAAGTTGGCGCTTGTCGCCAAAATAACTTGCTGCGACTTTATTAGAGCTGTACTTGCGCCATTCTTTGTTGAACGCTTCAGTTACGCGCTCACCAAAGCTGCCCTTTGGTGCCAGAATCAGAGGGAAGTTATAGCCTTCGCTGAACAAGTGTTTCGCTGCCTGTGCGGCTTCTTGTTCTGGTGATAATGCCAAGTAGCAAATATTGCTATCTGGTTGCACATCTTCGGGAATATTTAGCGCAAGGGCTGGAATCGTAGGACCATTTTCTGAGCCATCCATGGTTGTGTGCAATAGCTCAACGTTTTCTTTTTCTAGGGGACCAACAACAAAGTCGATGTTTTCATTGATCAAACGTTGTTTAATTTGGTCGGCGTTATACGCATTAGTGTCGATTACCGTGAGGGTAGCGCTTGGATCACGGTTACGATCATTCATCATCGCAAACACAAAACCATCACGAATTAATTGCGCTTGTGGCGAGAACTTACCAGTAAGCGGCAGTAACAAAGCGGTGTTGTTTGGTTTAACAATGTCTAGAGAGAGAATGTTTTGAATCTCTTCTGGTGTGTAGATAGCGGCTGGGTGCGATGGGTTCTCGTTTAACCAGCGTTCTAGGGTATTTTTTAGTTGGGATAAGTTGCCCGACAGCGTTTTCGCATAAATAGCGAGTTGTAGCCAACCATCCAAAACATCTTCATTTGGCTCTGTTTCTAATGAGGTCAGTTCGTACTCGGAGTAGCTGCCAAAGTTCATCCAAATACGGCTAGAAATCTCTCTCTGCTCCGCGGACGATGCATATTGGCCAAATGCAACCAGTTGGCGGTTTGCCTCAAACGCTTGGTTAAGACCTTGATAAGCGTCGGCACGCATCAAGTAATAGTCTTTCCATTGCTCATTTGGCAACTTCCACCAAGGTTTAAAATTCAACAATTGCAGCAACTGAGAGTAATTACCCTGTTTTTGCTGTATGGTCGCACGCGCTAGTTGCCACTCTGCTTGCTGAACTTCGGTTAACTGTTGACGAGCCAGGCGCTTGATCAACATTTCTGCTTGATCAAACTGGTTTGCTTGAATCGCGGCTTTGGTTGCCATGATCAACCAGTCATTTTGTAAACTGCCTTCCGTGCTATCAGCTTGGATCATATAGTTCTGAACAGACTGAGTAGGCTCAAGTGTTACATCAACGCCATCAGGCTGTCTTGGACCTGAAGAACAGGCGGCGAGCGTAATTGCTAGTGCAACAGGAGTAAGTATGCGTGGTACACTGAGTCTCTTATGGTTAATCATTGCCGTGAGTTCTCTATAATTTTGTACAAAATTGTCTCTATATTAATCGTTGAAGTGATGGTAAACAAATGACAGATAAAAATAAGTTGCCGAATGAGGGGCCAACTCTCTATATCGTACCGACTCCAATCGGAAATTTAGCGGATATCACCCAACGTGCTATCGAAATTCTGTCGACTGTGGACATCATTGCCGCTGAGGATACTCGACATACGGGCAAATTACTGTCTCACTTCAATATTCAAACCAAAACTTTTGCTCTACATGACCACAATGAGCAGCAAAAAGCACAAGTTTTGGTAGAAAAGCTGCTTTCCGGTCAGTCTATCGCATTAGTTTCTGACGCTGGTACGCCACTTATCAGCGACCCAGGATACCATTTGGTGACAAAATGTCGTCAAGCGGGCGTTAGAGTTGTGCCTCTTCCAGGTGCCTGTGCGGTCATTACGGCGTTAAGTGCCTCTGGCTTGCCATCTGATCGCTTTAGCTTCGAAGGTTTTTTACCCCCGAAAAGCAAAGGTCGTAAGGATAAATTCCTAGAGATTGCTTCGGTAGAGCGTACGTGTATTTTTTACGAGTCACCGCACCGTATTTTAGACTCTCTACAAGACATGTTAGACGTTCTTGGCCCAGATAGAGAAGTTGTGTTGGCAAGAGAGCTAACAAAAACCTTTGAAACCATTCAAGGCATGCCGTTAGGTGAGCTGATTGAATGGGTGAAAAGTGACGATAACCAACAGCGTGGTGAAATGGTATTGTTGGTACATGGCCATCGTGAAACAACAGACGACTCACTACCTGAAGATGCTTTACGCACGTTAGGGATTTTGACCAAAGAGCTGCCTTTGAAAAAAGCAGCTGCTTTGGTGGCAGAAATACATAACTTGAAGAAGAATGCGCTATATAAATGGGGCTTAGAAAACTTAGACTAAGTGCCGCTAGCGAGATAAATGGTCAATGAGGGCTGATGTTTAGGAATCGGCCTTTTTATTATCTATTTTTGGCGCGCTGACTAAAAAGTCATCACTTAGTGCATTCATTTCATCATATCTGTGATCTAACTAGACTCTGAAGTGAGAACTCTATACAATCCGCCCTCGGAGCTGACTGGGTAGTCGCTGCTTTGTTGATGTCCTTCGGGAGACTGACGTCGAAGTCCTTTTGGGAGACTGACGTTGACGTCCTTCGGGAGACTGACAAAGGGGAGGAAAGTCCGGGCTTCATAGAGCAAGGTGCCAGGTAACGCCTGGGGGGCGCAAGCCTACGACAAGTGCAGCAGAGAGAAGACCGCCGATGGCCCGTAAGGGTACAGGTAAGGGTGAAAGGGTGCGGTAAGAGCGCACCGGACGACTAGCAATAGTTCGTAGCAGGGTAAACTCCACCTGAAGCAAGACCAAATAGGCCTCCACATTGCGTTGCTCGCGTAAGGAGGCGGGTAGGTTGCTCGAGCCAGTGAGTGATTGCTGGCCTAGACGAATGGCTACCGCCGCGCAAGCGGAACAGAACCCGGCTTATGTGTCGGCTCCACCTATTCGAGACCCATCTCTACTTCGGTAGTGATGGGTTTTTTGCATTTAATTGACGCAAACTATGTCATTACCAATAAACTTGGCGTAAATCACGTCTAACTTTAGACTTGTGGTGGCGATGATGTAGGAAATCAGTACACTAAAGAATCGCTTCAAGATCATTCAACGAGAAAGCTATGACCGAAACCTTCCAACATATTTCCGTGTTATTAAATGAATCCATTGATGGCTT
>NZ_JAWOTD010000040.1:0-9657 GCF_033338715.1 Vibrio sp. Vb1337
CTCCAGTTAGATAGTGTTTGTGTCATTGCGTTTTCGATCTTCATTTGATCTTCCATACACATCTTCATGGTCATGCCCATTTTTTCGATGCGTAGTTGGTTGTTTTTCAGCTCGGCTTGACCGAAGAAGTTGTTACAACCTGCGTTGCCGTTTGCGGTTAGATTTTCACCGATTTCTAGGCGAGCCGCTTTTTGGTGTTCGTCTAGAACGATATTTTTGCCATCAACTTGAACAAGTTCCCAGTTGTGGTGCTGCAAATCTTGAGCCGTTATTTCTTTCACATCATCACCGTTGCTAGCACAAGCAGTCATAAGAACAGGGAGAGAGATTGCTGTAACTAACGTTTTTAGGCTAAGCTTCATTTTATAGACTCCGTTTTTATAAACGCGGTAAGTATAAGTAATAAAACACTGTTTTTGTCAGCATAAGGTTATGGTTTCGTATGTTTTTGACATAACGAAGTATATAGCAAGTTTTGTTGCTGACTAATCTTCTCATTATTTAAACTAGGCCAATACGCCCTAATATGGAAAGAGCGGTTTTAGTATGGAGCAACTGGAGTTTTTTACTGTCCCAAGCCCTTGTGTTGGAGTATGTACCTCCGATGAAAAAGGGTATTGCAAGGGGTGTATGAGAAAGAGAGAGGAAAGGTTTAATTGGCTTAACTTAACCCCCGCTCAGCAGTTGCACGTTATTAAGTTGTGTCGTCAAAGGTACAGAAGAAAGATGTTGGCAGGGAAGACGAAGCCAGAACAGCTTCAAGATGAGTCATCGCCTCAACAAGACTTATTCTAGAACTCTTGTTCAGTCTGTGGGGTTACGCCTTCGCTTTCGGTTCTGATTAGGCTTTTACATATTCCCGGTCCGGCAAGGTGTCCTTTAAGAACCGGGAATCTCCTATCCATTTTCCCTATAAAGCGGTAATTGGCGTTATTTCATCGACCAACGGTCGCTAACCCAGCCTCCCGCTTGTTCGTCGAAGTGATTTCCTGAAAATCGATGATTGAATTCAACATCTAATTTACTTGTTGGGCGTTCATCCATGAGTTGATGAATGTATCTCGCCATAGGATCCGTACAAGCTTCACGCTCTCTACGGGTAACTACTTCTTTGATCATTTGGAGTCTGTAGCTATTGCTGGCTCGTTTCATTTTTGACCTCCAGAACTCGATGGCAGCAGTTTGAACACATTGACGTCCAGAGCGCTGCTCATTAGTGTGCACGTGGAGGCACATCACCATCGTTTGAAGTCCAAAGACAAATTGTTTGAGAGCAGTGTTTGTAACGCCATTCACATCTTTCTCAGAATCATTGACTGTGCGATTGAAAATGTTTCGCGAAATTTAGCCGATGAACCTGCATATTTAAAAGACCTTATCAAACATAGAAGCCCAACACAGGGGCGTCAATAACACAAATGAACAATTTTTGAACATATTGTGAAGGTGGAGAGTTTTCAGTAATTTATCGAAAATAAAAAACCGAAGCACAAAGCTTCGGTTTTAAGGAAAGCCCTGACGAAATTGCTTGTAAAAGCTCTTGGCGCCAGGGGTAAGGTGTTGAGTATTAGCTACCAGTTGCAGGACAACCTTTTACTGGTTGGCCATTACTGAAGTATTTGATGTTCTCTAAGTTCTTGTTGTAGTTATCCGCAGAGATTTGTGGGTTGTTTACGAAGAACTCGCGCAAAACGTATGCATCGGTTAGCTGTGTAGATTGAACATCGATGATTGGATAGTTATCGCCACCAGCAGCACTGAAGCTGATTACAGAGAATGTGTACGTTGCGTCTAGATCGAAGCCTTTATTGTTAATATCGGTAATGGTTACTGAGCCAGCATCACAATTTACATCTAAAGTGATGTTATCTAGTTGAGCGTAAGCACCAGAGCCTGCAGATTTCGTCGCAACCACGTCTAGGTATTCTTTAACTTCTTTACCTGTCATAGTTGCTTTAGTCACGAAGTTACCAAATGGCTGAACCGTTAATACGTCACGGTAAGTGATATCACCATCTTGGATTGAATCACGCACGCCGCCAGAGTTCATCACACCAAAGTCAGCATTTACCGTTTTGTAAGTACGGTATGCCTCACCGAGTAGGTGACCTAGGTTAGTTTGTTGAGAGCGAACTACGTTACGATCACCTTCTAACTTACCCGTCGTATTAGAAATCTTCTCATCTAATAACTCTTGACCTTGTTGTTGGTATGGCAGTAGTAACGCTTTTACTGTTGCATCTTGTTGAATTCGTTCACCGATAACTTCATCGTTTTCGTCTAGAAGGTTTACAGGAATCAGTGCGTAGTTCGCTAAGTGAAGCTTGCCGTCGTAGTATTCGAAGTCAGCACGACCCACATATTTACCCCACTCATGCGCTTGCATAATCCAAGTGCCTTTTTGTTGGTCTGGGGCACAATCATCCCCAGGTTTGAAATCAGCATACTCATTGGTACCTGGTTCCATACATACAGGGTTTTGTGAGTGACCACCGATGATAGCGTTTAGCTGTCCTTCTTCAAGAGAGCGAGCGAGTTTCACGTCACCTGGTGCTTCACTACCGTTTTTACCATCTTCGTAGTGACCCATGTGCGTCGTTGCAAATACTAGGTCTACCTTTTCGTTCTCTTCGATTTCCTTCAGTACCTTTTTGATTTCTACTTGAGGGTCTTCGAAGTGGATGTTTGATACGTTGTCTGGATTGACTAGCTTCGCAGTGTCTTGCGTTGTTAGACCAATAACAGCGATCTTAAGGCCGTTGATAGTAAATACTTTGTAAGGGTCGAAGTAACGCTCGTTTGTATCTTTTTTATAGATATTCGCAGCCAGCATAGGGAAGTCAGCTAGCTCGGCCTGCATATCGAGAATATCTAGTGAGTTATCAAATTCGTGGTTACCGACAGCCATTGCATCGTAACCAAGTAGGTTCATCCCTACGAAGTCTGGAACCGCATCTTGCATGTCTGATTCTGGTACACCGGTATTAATATCACCGCCAGATAGCAGAATGGTTTCACCGCCTTTTGCTTCGACTTCTGCGCGGATAGATTCGATTAAAGTGTGACGCGCAGCCATGCCGTATTCGCCGTCGCTGTTATGCCAAAAGCGACCATGGTTATCGTTAGTGTGGAGAACGGTGAACTTAGTACAAGAATCTGCAGTCTCGCAGGTTACTGGAGAATTGTCGCTGTCTGAGCCGCATCCTGCTAGCGCAGCGCCCACTGCCACTACCAAAAGAGATTTGGAAAACTTCATAAGGGATCCTTTCTTTGTGATTTTGTTATTGTTACGGCGTGAAATATACGGAATTAATGTGAAACTTTAGTGATCTATCTCTTATTTATACTTCTATCGGAGAAATGAATTAATAAGCCTGCAAACTACGTCTATAAATAAACAGAATTGGTATTTAGTATTTATTTTATATCGCTAGCTCTATTTTTTGTGAGGTAGTTAATTGAATGTGTGTTGTTTGTGTGAGTCAGTGCGCATTTTTGCGAAGTATTACACTGATTTTGGTGATTATTTTGCCAAGTTTATGTTTTTCCTAATAGGCATGACACAAATCGTTATAAATTTTCGCTCTAATGATGAGGGGTGGCGGTTTGTATGCATAATGAACAGCACAGAACTTAAACTCATTTGATCATGGCTTTATTCTGCCTAACTCTATCAAAAATTGTATTTATCACTTTACTATAATTGCGATCGTTTAGAAATCTTATGCTTTAAGCATCGTTTATTTATCCTCATCCGATACCTTATCGTGCTTATTCCGCATTTGACACTCGAGTGTTTAAACAAATAGGTTCAACCTAATGAGTCAAAATGAAAAGTAAATAATGGACCGTTCTTCTTCGAATATTATGATGTGAACTATCATTTAATTAATGAAAATGAAATGGATTAATGTAAAGCGTTGCGACTATAGCTGTTATCTTTGAGCTTTGGTTTAAAGGGTAGGGTTAAAAGAATTTGTAAGTGGTGAACGCTAAGAAAGGATGCTTATGAGATACACAGTAAGGGACGCACTCAAAAAGGAGGTAGCCCAAATCGCCAAGATACACGTTGATTCTTGGCAGGTGGCGTATAAAGGATTAATGCCAAAGAGCTACATAGAGCAGTTTACGATTGAGCGTCGAGAAAGGATGTGGGCGCGAGTGATGACGGAGCAACTGGCCCAATTGATCGTAGTTGAGAGGCAAGGAGAAATTGTTGGCTTTTTAAGTTACGAGTTACCTAACCACACCAGCGAAGATAAAACGGCATTAGTGACATGTTGCTACGTTACGCCGCTACATTATGGGCAAGGAGCAGGAAGTGCACTGTTAGATGAGTTAGAGACACGTTTGCTCTCTACGTCAGTTATGCAGATCAGTTTGAAAGCACTGGATACTAATCAACAGGGGCTTAACTTTTACAAGAAGTGTGGTTTTGTGCGTACTGGAGAGGAAGAGTCGGAAGTGATTGAGAGTATGACGCTGACCGATCTCACTTTAGTGAAGTATATTGCCCGTTCATAAATCAAATGCTATATGCCAAATATAGTAAAACCCCGGAGGTGGTAAGACTCCGGGGTTTTGAAATTTTGTAGATGTCTCGGTTGGTAAGTCCGATTATCTTTTATGCAAAAGGTTTGGATTTAATCCGATTAATTCCTTGGTAGGGAATTAGATACGGATGAAGTCCATGTGTTCAACTTTTGGCTTGAACGCGTGACGTTGAACGTCTTGTGGCTTAACTTTAACTTCTTTGCCATCGATAACTAGAACGATGCCTTCGTAGAATTCAGGCTTGTCCATTTGGTTTACGATGTCGTCGTGGTTAAGAACGATAGCTACTGCTGCTTCTTCACCGCCGTATACAACTGCAGGGAATTTGCCAGCGTGACGTAGGCGGCGGCTCGCACCTTTACCTAGTTCAGTACGTACTACTGCTTCGAATTTCATAGTATTTACTCTCAAATTAGTAAAAATCAAATGTTCACAATCAACAATGCGACCTTGTTGTTCGTGGTAAAGCTTGAAACAGGAACTGTTCAAGCGAGCGCGGATACTATCATTCCACTTATAAATGGGCAACCCAAATCGTATCCAAATCAACAAAAAGGTATGATTTAGCGGGGTGGAAGGCTATCCCTTTTAACGCTTTGCTTGGATTTTGTTCACATCGACTTCATTTTCATCGGTTTACTGATCATGGTCCGAAAAACAAAGTTTATGTGTTATATGCTTTATGTTCGGCTGAGATGTAAGACTAAAGATGCTTTTAATCCACCTAAAGCGCTTGTATCCAATGTTAATTGACCTCGGTAACTGTGTGCCATTTCACTGACTATGTTTAGACCAAGACCTGAGCCAGGGGTTGTTTCATCCAATCTAACTCCTCTCTTGATTACTTGACTCAGTTTCTCTTTAGGGATGCCTGGCCCATCATCTTCAATAATGATGTGTATATTTTCCTTATCCTGAGAGGAGTGCACACGAATCATGCTGTTGGCCCACTTATAGCCATTTTCTAGCAAGTTACCTAGCATTTCATCGAGATCGGTCTGCTCTACTGCTACATTCAGCTCTGAATCAAGTTCATTAATTAAGGTAATGCTTCGGCTCGCATACACTTTATCAAACGCCATTGAGATAGCATCCACACGATCTGCTGGGTTCGACTTCACTGATAATATGTTCATCGATCCGGCCATACGGGCACGACCCAAATGGTAATCGATATGGTCTTGTATTTGATTGATTGGAGCTCGGAGACGGGATTGTGCCTCAGGTTCTAACGTCTGAACTTCATTTTTTAGAACAGAAAGTGGCGTTTTAAGTGCATGAGATAGGTTACCTGCATGATTGCGAGCTCTCTCTAGTAATTCTTGGTAATGGAACAGCAGAGCGTTGAGGTCGAAGATTAGAGGAGAAATCTCTTTTGGGTAGGTTTCTTCTAGACTCTTTTTATTACCAGACTTCAGCTCGGCTAATTCTTTTTGTAGCTTTGTAAGCGGACTCAATGACCAAGCAATTTGCAGTAAAATGACGGTAAGCACGCCCGCGAATAATAAACCCAAAATAAGCCAAAGTTGGCCGATTAACGTCTGAAGGGTATTTTTAATGGGCTCTTCGTCAATACCAATAATAATGTGAATAGGACCATCGTAATCAGGAAGATACAGCGCTTTTTCTAGCGTAATTAGTTTTTCGCCTCTTGCTCCATACGCATCTTTATCCAAACCTTTGTATTCGATTTTTTTGTCCCACAAAGAACGAGAACGTTCGAGGCTTGCCTCTGTAGAGGCACTCCAATACAAACCACTGTAAGGTCGGTTAAATCGAGGGTCTGATAGCTGAGCTGCGAGTGAAAGATGCCCGGTGTTATCGACTTCTAACTGTGCTGCGACTTCATCCATAAAAATGCTGAGCTGTGAGCGAGTGTCATCAACCATATAGTTGTAGACCTGCGTCGGTATCGTCACACCAGCGGCGAGGATCATTGCCGTTAACCAAACGATCGCCGCTAAAACGAGGCGACTTTTGATACTCAGTCGTTTTATTGCGTTCAACGGTAGCCTGTTTCTATTCGGCATTTAATTGGTATCCCAACCCTCGGACAGTTTTGATGATCTTTGGTGCGATTTTTTTGCGAATTCGGCCGATAAAAACTTCGATTGTGTTGGAGTCACGATCAAAGTCTTGTTTGTAAATGTGCTCGACGAGTTCGGTTCGAGAAATCACTTTTTCCGGGTTATGCATAAAGTAAGCGACCACTTTATACTCTAGCGCCGTCAAGCTTACCGCTTGCCCTTGCCACATGACTTTAGAAGTGCGTGTATCCAAGCTCAAGTCGCCAATTTGCATCACAGGAGAGGCATTACCAGAGGCTCTTCGAAGCTGTGCACGAATACGAGCGATAAGCTCAACCATTTCAAATGGTTTAGTTAGGTAATCGTCTGCACCTGCGTTTAAGCCTTCAACTCGCTGCGTTAGGGTGTCGCGAGCGCTTAAAATCACGACAGGAGTATTAATGTTTTCATCTCTGATGCCTTTTAGGACGGTAAGACCATCCAGTTTTGGCAACCCGAGGTCGAGAACAATGGCGTCCCATTCTTCCGAGGTCGCGCGATACAGAGCGTCTATGCCATCTTGGGACAATTCTGGTACCCAGCCGGTACTTTCTAATGTTTCGATGATTTGCTCGCCTAAACGAGGATCATCTTCAACAACAAGTATTTTCATATTGATGATTCTTATTATGTTTGGATTTTTATCGAAGTAAGCTACGCATCGCGTCTGGATTACGCATTAGACAAGTTTAGTTGTTTTGCGGCTTTAACGCTTTGTTAAAGCTGCGACCTTTGATCTCAAGCATTTCCAGCGTGGCGGCGTCGTACTCAACTTTCAGGACGCTATTGTTGTACAGAATTTTCAATTCATACACCCAAGCATCATCATCTTCTTCAAGCTCGACCTTGATGATGCGGCCGTATAGGTCGTTTTCTACTGCGGCGTAAAGTTCCGAAAATGGTCGTATATATCCTTGTTGAACCGCGCGGTAGACCTCATCTTGATCTTCATCGAACTCGATGCGTGTTCCTGGCTTTTCGACATCTTGCACGATGGCGTGGCCATTTTGTGATGTGTACTCGTTGTCATGCTTGGCAAAACTTGGTGCACACATGAATGTCGCAATAAGGCCGAAAAGTAACGCAGAATGTAGAGAAGTCGTTGCTTTATACATAGTCAAACCTTTTCTGGAGCGTTAGCCGCAGTATATCGGATATAGATGAACAGAGAGTGAATCAGCTAATTAAGTTTTGCCATGTGTTGTGGATGTTATTTCAACTCATCTTCAAAAATTTTATCTCGCAGCTTCCAAAAGCGACCAGATTTTCTAGCAATAACAAACTGAGGCAAACGGAAACGATGTTGATTAGCGACAACGCGTGTCGGTGAAGCCTCTTCAAAAGGGCGATGCTTGTCTGCTAAGTGGGGGCGTACGAACTGATCTTTAAACGTTTGTTTTTGTTTTTTGGTACTCAATGACCAAAACTCATGAACTAACGCATTGCCTTCGCCTTGGTATGGTTCACCAGAATACGTCACTTTTAGCTGAGATTTACCATCACTGGACTTAAATACAGATAGGTCCATTTCTGTGCATTCAAAGATTAATGCATCTTTGAGATTAAGGGCTTCTTTTAGCTTTTTATCTGGGTCAACGAGCGTCGCGTCACACTCATGACAAATTCGTGCAGCGATATCGTTGTCCGCACCACATTCACCACAGTATTTGGCACGAAAACGGTAGCCACAGTGTTCACGTTCGCCTGTGTCTTCATCTTCAAAGTAACCTTGGCAACGTCTGCCAAAGTGTTCAACCAAGAAACCGTTACTATCCAATTTACCCCAGAAGTTGTTATTGAATCCGCAAGCCGGGCAAGGAATCGTGATAATTTCACTGTCAGAGTCTGGTTTTGGATCACCGACTTCAGGTTGGTATAAATCGTAGCTGTTGCCTGCGTAATCAAGCACTAAACATTCTGATTTTCCGTCTGATAAGCGTAATCCTCGTCCTACTATCTGCTGGTACAGACTGACTGACTCTGTTGGTCGCAAAATCGCGATTAAATCGACATGCGGCGCATCAAAACCGGTTGTCAGTACCGATACATTGACCAAGTATTTTATTTGACGATTCTTGAACGCTTGGATGATCGCATCGCGCTCCGGCGTAGGTGTATCACCAATGACGATTTCAGTTTCGCCTTCTGGCAATAAACCGTGTATCTCCTGTGCGTGTCGAACAGTTGCAGCGAAGATCATGACACCTTGACGCTCTTTCGCATATTGCATGATTTGCTCAACAATTTGTGGAGTCGCACGTTTGGCTTTATCGATCACCATGTCCATTTCTGCTTCTTTGTAGCGTCCGGTGTTAGCGGGCTTCAGCTGAGAGAAGTCGTAAGACAAAACGGGCGCATCCATCATGCGGGCTGGAGTGAGGAAGTTTTCGTCGAGCAAGTAACGGATCGGCAGTTCGAAAATACAATCGCGGAAGAATCGAGGCTCTTCGGTTCGCACTTGACCTCGGGTGTGATACTGATAAATCCAGCCCATTCCTAAACGATAGGGCGTTGCAGTTAGTCCCAGCACCTTAATGCCAGGGTTCAGTTCTCGTAAGTGAGTAATAACTTTTTGGTAGCTGCTGTTTTTGTCATCTGGCACACGATGGCACTCATCAATAACGAGCAGAGAAAACTGGTTTTTGAACGAATCTAAGTTACGTACGACCGATTGAACCGAAGCAAACACGACTTGCTGGTCAGTTTCTTTTCGTCCCAATCCTGCTGAGAAGATGGAACCTTTTAAACCATAACCTTCATACTTTGCGTGGTTTTGCTCGACCAGTTCTTTTACGTGGGCGAGGACTAACACTCGTCCTTTCGCAAGGCGAGCAAGTTCTGCGATCACCAAGCTTTTTCCTGCACCGGTTGGCAGCACGATCACTGCTGGTGTCGAGTGTTTACGAAAGTAATGAATAACGGCTTTAACCGAGTCGGCTTGATAAGGACGAAGTGTGTACATGAAAATATGTGAAATTGCTCAACTATTCGAACGAGGAACGCTATAATACCTGACTTTTATACCCAAGTGACCTTT
>NZ_JAWOTD010000041.1:0-8679 GCF_033338715.1 Vibrio sp. Vb1337
TATGCGTTAGTTTTAGTGGTTAAGGTGTTATGCGGCGGCTTCGCTATTGCGTGCCTCACACCTTAACAAGGCGTTAGCGTAGTTTATAAAGTACATAGTAGGTTTTTGTGGTTAAGTTCTTTTTGTTAGTTATATTTTCTGTTTTTGTTGGGTTTATGGGAGTTTTTCTCGGTGGCTATTTTTACCCGATTTTTTTGAGTTATGGCTTTTTTCCAGAGTCAGTATCTTCTGGAAATGACTATTTTAATACCCCTGAGTTTGGTAACTGGGCTATGTGGTTTGGTGCCGTTTCAACTTTTGTAGCGGCTATAGGTACGGTTGGAACATTCGCATTCTTAGCTTACGACCACATAAAGAATAGGAAATTTAACCAAGAGCTTAAAAAAAGGGAAATGGAGACTCTACAGTTTCAGCAGTATCAAGTTCATAAAGAGTTGTTTAAAGAACTATTACTCGATTTAAATAATCATCCGGATATGAAGTTTAAATTTAGAGATATCAATACTTTATACAAAAAGGTTTTCCCCAATAATAGAATAGGAAATTGCATTTATCATATGAGCCACACAGAAAGTGCCTTTGCACAAGATGCTGTGTCTTTCTTAAATACAATGATAGAAGACCTAAATGATTTAAATCGCCCTGACTGTAAAGGGTTTTTCTCCGATCTAGATGAACTAATGACTATGTGTAACCTAGAGTTAAATGAGCATGGCTTCGGGGATGTTTGTTATCATGAAAAAAAAGTTATTAATATTTATCATATAACAGAGGTGATAAATCAGTTGCGAAGCATTGTTGCTTCTATTCTTGAGTTTATTGGTATATCAAGCTCAGTTTTACCACTACCCATGAGCAAAAAATTATTGGGGACGCAACAGGTATCATTCCTTATTGCCTTATCTCAAGTACATAACCTAAAAATGAGCGGCGCTGACATAGAATACTTATACATTTTGGCATTCGGTATCCGACTGAGATCTGATATGGAGGCACTAGGTGTAGAATCAGTTAATCGCTATACAGATGATGTTTATAATTTATTGAGCAATGCTCATGAAATGAGTAACCATATCGCCCAAAACTACATGATTCGTATATATTTTGATGCTATTGCTGAGGACTATTATAGTCTCAAAAAAGTGGATGAAAATGCTCGTTGTGTTGTAGGCTTGGCACCACTACTTGAATCATTCTCAAATAGTAATGGGTTTGTTTTTGAGGAAAAGTCGTTTAACTAAGCTAACAATCTGTTTAAGAGTGATTCGCAACGCGTGGCATTTTTACTATGCGTTGCGTTTAGTATTTTAGGTGGTATGCGGTGGCTTTGGTATTGCGTTGCTCACACCTTAACAGGGCGTTATGTGTTTTCGCCAAATTTGTAGCTACAAGGTATTGATAATATGCATCATAATAATTTGAAAGGAAAATCGGTAATATTACTATGAAGTACAGTGTTCTTTTTTCCACGATAATTCTTCTATTTCATACTCCTGCGAATGCTATTCAAATGAATGAAAATGAGATTATTACGTTGGAATTGTGTCAAGATCCCATTTTATCCGTGTCGACGGTTTCATTTACACTCATGAGCAATGCTGTAATTGAAAAACATAGCTACAAAAATGGAAAGCCTTTAACTTTTAAGCACAACATAGAGAGAACTCACGTAGAAGGTGGAACTTATTACCTGTTTACAGATTGGAGTGAAACTGAAGCTGGCACCAAAAAAGCTATTACTATCGAATATAGTGGTAAGTCAATTAATAAATACTCAGCGGAACTAATTGGTGAAAGTGTGGACAGTGCATTATTACTGAACGCTAAAAATGAGTTTTATATCTGTCGTGATAGAAAATAGCTGCCACATAAACATCAACACATAACAATCTGTTTAAGAGTGATTCGCAACGCTTGGCATTTTTGCTATGCGTTGGTTTTAGTGGTTAGGGTAGTATGCGGAAGCTTTGGTATTGCGTTGCTCACACCTTAACAGGGCGTTAGTCGCCAGAAAAAGCTAGCAATCAAAATCATGTTTCTAAGCTCAAAATTTGGCTGCTGATTGTTCGGCTCACAGGTTCATCGTCGTTGGTCCAAACTCATTTTCAGCTGTTTTAAGTCCAAAGTTTTGCAAGTGTCCTCGCGGTTGTTTTGTTCTTTGGTGCTGACATAGCAGGGCAATCGAGAGTTTGTTTTTGGTTGCAACTCCGCTCGTTGAATTTGTTGTTACAAAAGCAGATTTACTCGCTGAAATGACGTTTTCTCTGGTGTGGTAAGTTCCACGTGGTTTCAGTGACTTTGTTGAAAGTCCGCACTGTGAGATTGGTTTTCCAAAAGCGTTTTTTGGTGTTGTCAGTCCGTTTTCTGCGGCGTTGTTTGTTCCAAGTGGTTTCATTGACTAGCCGCTTTGAGACTACGCCTGATTTAAATGAATCAAAGCACATAAAGTTTGTTGTTTGCAAAGTTTGGTTCGGCTTAAAATTGTCGCTCGGTGCCTCGCGACTAACAAACTGCTCAAGAGGGATTCGCAACGCGTGGCATTTTTACTATGCGTTGATTTTAGTGATTAAGGTGGTATGCAGCGGCATCGGTATTGCGTTGCTCACCCCTTAGCAGGGCGTTAGCTGTTTGAGGAAAAAATGAGAAAATTCGATAAGCCGCTATTCTGGCTGTATATAAAAACAAGAGACTCATTGTTGTCATCTTTTAAGGGCTTTCTGGGAATGCTTTTAGTGTTGATCGGGGCAGCAGTAGTTTTAGGTAATGAATCCCCTGAGAATGTCTGGATTTCGGTGGGAATCATTTTATTAGTATCTAGTCTTCCAGTCTCAATGGGCTTGATGATGGTAAAGTTCAAATTTAAGAGCTTTGCTGGATCAATACCTACAGCAGAACTAGCGTACTTCTTACAGCACGATGAAGGTGCAAACTCAGATAAAGCTGTGAGAGGTTTATTTTCGTTATCCCTATCTTTTATGATTTACCTTTGGTTTACGATGGTAGCTATCGCAGCTCTTGGTATGTTGGGAGCAAAGCTCGTGTTGTAAAACACAGCTAACAAACTGCTCAAGAGGGATTCGCAACGCGTGGCATTTTTACTATGCGTTGATTTTGGTGATTAAGGTGGTTTGCGGTGGCTTTCGTATTGCGTTGCTCACCCCTTAGCAGGGCGTTATGGCTTTCGGAATAATTCGAGTTAGGTAGCACAGTTGGTATTACTAAATATAGTGCCATGCCTCTCGCTAATCGAGCGTTATCAACTTATCATATATCAACTGTTAATCGAAAAGTTGAAAGTTTATGTCATTCCCTCCTTGTCCAAATTGTCAGTCTGAGTATGTGTATCAAGATCAAGCTAACTTGGTTTGTCCGGAGTGTGCGTTTGAGTGGAACCCTGATGAAGTTGCCCAAGATGAACTTATTAATGTTAAGGATGCAAATGGTACTTTGTTAGCCGAGGGTGACAGAGTTACTTTGGCAAAAAATCTTAAAGTTAAAGGTAGCTCCCTGGTGTTGAAAATCGGTACAAAAGCAGTTGTCAGGCGTATTTTTGATAGTAAAGACCACCAACTCGACTGCAAGGTCGATGGTGCTGGAGAAATGATGGTAACAGCGGCGTTCGTGAAAAAAGCTTAGGCTCGCGAAGTTAAGTATCGCCATAACAAAGCATTTAAGAGTGATTCCCAACGTTTGGCATTTTTCATTCCATCGTGGGTTTTGTGTTTACGATGGTCTGGCTAAGTTTTGTGGTAGCGTTGCTCACACCTTAATGCGGCGTTATGCGCTAGTGCATTTAAATATCGAGGGATGTATGGATAATGAACTACCAAAAGCAATGGTATTGAAAACAATAGATGGTAGACATGTGGGTTTCATGTTGTTAGCTCCCAATTCAGGCGAGTCGGGGGAATGTGTTTTCAGTTTATCTGCGTCATGTGCAGAGGTAATCGATAGCAATTTAGGTGTCGTTCTATCTGAGCTTAAAGTTTCTGGCGAGCATAAATACGTAGTGGAAACCATAAAAGATGGGTACTTAATTAATATTGCACCAATAGGCCTACCTAATGTTCAAGTTCAACTTAATCATCAGTTCTCCGGAGATATAGTTACTGATATTGAAGGACGAGTCGCTTGTATTGGAACAGCTGAATTAGTGGAGCAAAGCGCATAACAAACTGTTTAAGAGTGATTCACAACGCGTGGCATTTTTACTATGCGTTGACTTTAGTGTTTAAGGTGGTGTGCGGCAGCATCGGTATTGCGTTGCTCACACCTTAACAGGGCGTTATGCCTCACAAGGAAAAGGAACTTTCGATGTTTAAACTCGAGACTAAGCGTCTGATTATTAGGGATATGACTCTGAACGATGAAGATGCTTTTGTTGCTATGTCTCAGGATGCTAAATATCAGCGTTTCTATGACGAAGGCGATTGTGACCCTAATAAATACCGAGAGTTAACAAGCTTGTTTATCGCTCAGGCTTCTGAGAGGCCAAGAAGATCATACCAATTAGCTGTCGAGTGTAAGGTGTCAGGTGAGCTCGTTGGGACTGTTTGTTTACGGCTAGAGGACAATCAGCAGGCTTCGATGGGGTGTGCATTTTCGAGAGCCTCTCAAGGTAATAAGTTAAGTCATGAAGCCGCCTTGGCTCTGGCAGATTTTGGGTTCTCGGAGTTGGGAGTTCACCGCATTTATGCGGAGACAATCAGTAAAAACCTGCCAGCTATTAAGCTCTGTAAGTCTCTGGGTATGCGTCAAGAAGCACATTTTATGGAGCATCGTTTTTTCAAAGGACAGTGGTGGGATACGGTTGTTTTGGCAGTCCTTCGAGCCGAGTGGGGTAAGGCATAACAAACTGTTTAAGAGTGATTCGCAACGCGTGGCATTTTTACTATGCGTTGGTCTTAGTGATTAAGGTGGTATGCGGGAGCTTGGTATAGCGTTGCTCACACCTTAACAGGGCGTTAGGCTAATCAGGGAGATAAAGATGTCACTTTGGGTTTTGGTTCCGCTTTCATTTTTCCAGCTTGGAGTAGGCTGCATTATTGGTTTTGGGCTTATATTTCTCTCAGGTATAGATAGGAGAGAGAAGCTTTCTGAGTTCAACAATAACGTTTTTGTAGCACTATGGTTTCTATATGTCTTTTCGGTGTTCACGAGTTTCGGACTAGTAATTTATTTTTACTTAATTGATAGTCAAGCATCGTATTATCTATGGTATTTAACACAATGGATTGTATTGGCCGTTCTTGTAGGCTACTGGCGAATAGCGAGCGTAAAATTAGCCTAACAAACAGTTCAAGAGGGATTCACAACGCGTGGCATTTATACTATGCGTTGGTTTTAGTGTTTAAGGCGGTATGCAGCGGCTTTTGTATTACGTTGTTCACCCCTTAACTGGGCGTTATGTTTAATAGGAGGCTTCGATGGGGCGTGCAAAAGAAGAGCTCTATGATATTCAACTTGCCGATAGAGATAGATATTTCTCAAAACTACTTGGTATAAGCTTGGAAGAGCTAGAACTCCTTGATTGGGATATCTCCGAAGAGACGAATGATGATGGCTTTCTGTACGGCTATATCATGCAGTTTTCTGAAGAGTCTGATCCTGAGGTCTTAGATAAAATCCAAGATCAGTTAGATGGGCACGATTTCTTGTATCTCGATATATCTGACGTTGAAATACCCTTCATTGAAGGGGATGATGCTCAATCTAATCAATACAAAGTATTTGAGAACCATATTCGAAGTGTAAACGACATATTAGCCCTACCATGTAACCCTGATGCCAAGTTTAGCCTCTATGTAATGTTATTTGCTCATATCATCTCGGCTACCGAGGGTTACTTGTCATCTCAGTTCATTTATCAGGTATCACGTAACCCCAAATTAATGCGTAAACTTGTGGAAAATGACAAAGAACTTTCGAAGCGAACGTTTAGCTTAAAGGAAATATATCACCAAAAAGAAAACCTAAATGACACGGTATCTAAGCATCTAAAAGACCTTATTTTCCATAATGTTGCTAAAGCTAAGGAAATGTATAGCGCAATATTAAACTACCAAATGGAGGAGCTTGGGTGGTTGTTTAAGGCGGTGGAAGTTAGGCATCATTGTGTACATCGAGCAGGGTATGATAAAGATGGTAGTCCTGTATCAATAACGAAAGACGCGTTGATTGAGTTAGTAAATAGATGTGATGAACTTTGTTTATCAATAGATAAGCACTTAAATAATTAAACATAACAATCTGTTTAAGAGTGATTCGCAACGCTTGGCATTTTTACTATGCGTTAGGTTTAGGGGTTAAGGTGGTATGCGGGAACTTCAGTATTGCGTTGCTCACCCCTTAACAGGGCGTTATGTTTCAATCGAGAATTTTGGGGTTCTTATGGTAGATAGTTGGGTTACAGTCGTAGATACCGCGATTAAAATTGGTCTTGGAGCGGCAATCGCTGCTATCTCTGGCTATGTTGGTTTAGTGAAGAGCCAGAAACACGAAAATGATAAGTTTAAACGTGAGCTCTTCTACCGCTTGCAGCAAGAGAAAAAGGAAAAATACCTCGAGCTATTAGTGCAATCCCAGGAACTTATCCAAAGTCATTTGTATACATGCTCAACGCCTGATTCAATTGCTTGTAAAGAATATATCAGGGCGTTTAACGAAGTTCAGTTACTCTCGGAAGACAATATCAGAGTTCCAGCTTTTCAAATGTTCTCTGCCGTAGAAGCATTTGTATACCTGAGAAAGAATCAACAAGAAGTCGACCTAATTGACAATATGGTTCGTAAAGCTCGAGAGAAAATTTCAATTTTCCAAAAAATCGCTCAGGTAGAAGTAACCAAACAATACCAAGAAACATAACAAACTGTTTAAGAGTGATTCGCAACGCGTGGCATTTTCGCTATGCGTTGCGTTTAGTGTTTAAGGCGGTATGCGGCGGCATCGGTATTGCGTTGCTCACACCTTAACAGGGCGTTATACGAACTCGCAAAATTTAACATGGAGAACAAATTGAAAGATTATGAAGTTTATCTGTTCGATATGGACGGAACGTTAGTAAATTCAGAGCCATTAAAGGGTAAAGCTCTAGCATTGGCTTGTGCAGATTACGGCGCTCAAGTTGATCACAATATATATAAAGACGTTATGGGTGAAAGTTGGCAGGTTGTGACTGGTCACTTTTTTACTCATGCGGGCATTTCACCAGATCTAGGCGAGTTTAATCGTTATTTTCGAGCTCACTACGAACTGATGTTAAACGACGAACTTGAGTTGAATGCAGGAGCTAAAGCGTATATTGAACACTTGAAAAAAGCAGGGAAAAAATGTGGTGTTGTCAGCTCGGCAGCAACATGGATGGTTGAAAATATTTTGACTTCATTGCAGTTAGAAACAGCTTTTGATCTTGTTATTACCCAAGAGCATGTAACCAAGCATAAACCTGATCCTGAAGCTTATAATCTTGCACTCGCAAATTTAGATGTATCACCTGAACATACAATAGTGTTCGAAGATTCAACAGCAGGCATTAGCGCAGGTAAATCTAGTGGTTGTGACGTTATTGCCGTTAGGCATGAGTTTAATGGAAAAAATGACTTAAGCGGCGCATTAAGATCTATCAGTGTGTACGATGAAATGTTCGTATAACAAAGCATTTAAGAGTGATTCTCAACGCTTGGCACTTTTAATTCCATCGTTGAGTTCAGTGTTTACGGCGGTAAGGTTGAGTTTCGTGGTCGCGTTGTTCACACCTTAATGCGGCGTTATATTATTCATGAAAAATGAGGTAGGTACATGATTTCACATAAGATGAGGTTTACTTTTGTAAAAAGTGGAATTCTTTCTGAACTAGATAGTTACATGCAGCACTCCGATCAAGTAGACAGCACTCCGATCAAGTAGAGAGTTTACTAAATGATGAAGTAAAAGCATTTGAAGATCGCCATAAAAATATCGCTGCAACAATGGATCAAGATCAGGCTGAAGAGTACTTGGAGTACATGAGCGATGAATACTGGGAATTAGCTGATAAACTTCCATCAATACAGAGGAAATCTGAGCTGATCAGTATTTATACATTGCTTGAAAATGGGCTCAATCAAATCTGTTCTATTTACGAACATCATCTTACTAATCCCATAAAGTTAGCTGACTTGTCTTCTCATGGAATAATTGACAAGTCAAAGAAATATCTTGAAAAAGTGGCACAAATTAACTTTCCATCTCAAACTCCTGAATGGGAGGAGATCAAGAAAGTTCAACAAATTAGAAATGCTTTTGTTCACCGAGACGGGTTAATAAAAAGTAATAATCAAGAAATAGTTAATTATATTAATCAGTCAAATTACTTATCGTTGAAAAACCAAGATAAAGTAGTAATTGAAAAAGGGTTTACGCTCCATTGCTTAAAATTATTCCGTGACTTTTTCGAGGAACTATTCACAGACATTGAGACTATCGACTAATAATATAACAAACAATTTAAGAGTGATTCACCACGCTTGGCAGTTTTGGTTTGGGTTAAGTTTAGTGTTTACGGCGTCCAATTTTAGGGTAGTGGTAGCGTGGTTCACACCTTAATTGGGCGTTATGTGTCTACGGAGGAAAGAGTGATATCCGATATCTTAGAAGAAATTTTGACACCAGTTTCTAGGACGATTAATAAGGTTATTGGCT
>NZ_JAWOTD010000042.1:0-5979 GCF_033338715.1 Vibrio sp. Vb1337
GGGGTCGCGGGTTCGAGTCCCGTCCACTCCGCCACTTATATTAAGCCTCAGTCGAAAGACTGAGGCTTTTTTCGTTTCTACTGCGGCGTTTCCCTGAAGTGTGTTTACACCTAATTAGACTACTCCCCATAATCCCTACTAAGTGAACTTTGCGTGATTACACACTAGGCTTTAATTAATATAGGCCGTTGATGCTGTGGAAAGACAATATGACCTACAAACAAACCTAAGTAATCTATGGTATTCAAAGGCGTTCAACGGCTTGAATCTTGATGAGAAAGAAAAAACGAACTGTGCGCATAATCCAGAAAAGCGTCATATATACCCCCAATCTCTCCTGGCTCAAAAATCAAACGACTTGAAAAGAATTGGAAGGTGAAAGATTGAAGGAGCTCTTCATTAGCGAGGTGATGACTTTCGACGCTGAACATTTGATGAGTCTCAGAAAAATATATCGCCAAGGGGTAAGAAGCGCCAAAACAGAGAGGGGTAGCTTAGCTCGAGGCTGTAAGCTATGCGGAATACTCACAAACGTCAAAGCTCAAATCCATTAAGAGAATCGCTCTAGATCTAAGTGGTTATGTGCTCACTAGCGGTACTAGAAAATAGTTAAGTATTCCAAATGGATTATATGAAAAAGCCAACTGCTAAAGCGGTTGGCTTAGTATAAAAATCTCAACGTACTTTAGAGCGAGAAATGATGTCTAAAGAATACGTTTTAAAACACCATCTGCCTTTAGGCGGGTGATTTTTCTGACCAGTCGCTGTACCCCTATAGGATAGTCTTCTACTTTCTCTAATTGCTTATAAGTACAGATAAGGTAAGTATGCTCAAGAATACGCGAAACTTCGTCTTCAAACTTCTCAGTGAGCTTCGCATAATTGTCTTGTATGAGTAGCCCATTTTCTAGGTCGAGTGACCAAGCACGTGGATTTAGGTTATTCCCAGTAAGTAGCATATAGCGTTTATCAACCCAAATGCCCTTAAGGTGGAAGCTGTTATTGCCATGCTTCCATAGGTGAATTGACAATTTACGTGCGGCGATATTCGCTTCATTGGCTTTCGCAAAGCGACGCAAATTCACTTCGTAAAGATATGGAAGTCCGCCAATGGTTTTAAAGTCTTCCTCAGGTGCAATGTAAAAGTCGTTAGCGGTTTTATCACCCACAACAATCGTTACTTTCACACCACGCTTCATGGCTCGTTTCACTTCACGATGAAGTGCTTTAGGGAAGTTAAAGTAAGGCGTACAAATGAAAATTTCGTCTTGGGCTGCTGCCAATAACTTTACAATCTGTTGATTGAGCAGATTACGGCGTTTGCCTAGCCCAACTAACGGAGTGACTTTTACGCTTTCTTCTGTTGCAGCTTGATCTTCAAACTTATAGTTGGCTTGAGCAAGAGAAGCCCTCAGTTGGCGAATCGCCGACTTTATTTCTTTGGTTTCTGGCTTATCTTTTCCTGCAAGATCATTAACGGCAGGGTGAGCAATCATTTCTTTCTGAATGAATTGCACCATTGAATTCGCTAAAGATTCATGTCGAATCACATGGTAACGATCAAATCGATAACGTTCATGATAATGGAGATAAACGTTATTTAAGCTCGCCCCACTGTAGATAACAGTATCATCGACAATGAAGCCTTTTAAATGCAGTACCCCAAAAACTTCTCTGCCACGCACTGGTATGCCATAGACAGGGATTGGGTGTTGGTACTTACTGGCATATGCTTTGTAAAGCGCTGAATTACCCTCAGATGTCTCCGCGCCAATCAGGCCACGCTGCGCTCGATGCCAGTCGACACAGATATTGATGTCCAACCCAGGGTTGCGCTGTTTCGCTTCATAAAGCGCAGTGAGAATTTCACGTCCAGCTTCATCATCTTCCAGATATAGAGCGACTAGGTAAATTCGCGACGTTGCTTTGCTGATAGCATCTAAAAGACGGGTTCTGAATGATTCTGCTGAATACAGAACATCAAAGTCTTCCGGATTGACAGCGAGACTTGGCAACTGTTCGAATGGATTCCTACTTACTATCATATCGGTATGAGTACCTTAGTTTAGTGCAATATTGCGAACCTGCCATTTTATCAAAGATATGATTTACCTGGCTACAAAAGCACGCGTTTTGATGTCGTTGAAGAGATGAATTGCATTGGAATGAGATCTTTACCGCTATCTACATAACGTTGAAATGCCATTTTTAGCGGGTGTGGTAGCTCAGAGCAATCAATTGTTGTGAATCCATGCTTGGAATAATAGGATTCGAGATGTGTAAACGCGAAGCAATAATCGCCATCAGTGAAAACATTGTTTTTACAATGAGTTAGTAGTTTTTTTCCAATTCCTGTTCCCCTAACTTTCGGAATGACCAACATTCCTGTCAACAGACGAACTTTATCTACACTTTTTAAACGTAGTAACGCAATGATTTCACCCTTATGGCTTGCTGTAATGATCAATTCATCCTTTTTGGCTCGACCCGCAGGGTAATACGCTTTGTATAGTTTCTTAATGAGGGGGAGCTTGATGGGATTTAACACTTCTATGATTAATGAGTCTGGTATTGTCACTGCGGTTAAAAGATAACTAATGTAGAATGTCGACAGTTTAAGAGAATCTTATCTGGTGTTGCAAACCTACTATGCAAATTAAAACAAATGCGAGCCTAAAGGCTTACCATACTTTTGGAATTGAACAATCGTGTTCCTATTTAGCTATCGTTGAGTCGCTTGAAGATGTTATTGAGCTATTTCAAAACCCAAGATTCACCCATTTACCGAAACTTTTTTTAGGTAAAGGAAGTAATGTTCTTTTTACAGAACATTTTGAGGGATTAGTGATTGTTAATCGAATCATGGGTAAAGAAGTCACGGAAACGGATGAGCACTACCTATTACATATTGCCGGTGGTGAAGATTGGCCTGAATTGGTTTCCTGGTGTGTGAATCAGGGGATCGGTGGGATCGAGAACTTAGCTTTGATTCCAGGTTGTGCTGGCTCGGCTCCTATTCAGAACATTGGTGCGTATGGCCTAGAGCTAAAAGACATCTGTGATTATGTAGATGTTCTTGACCTAACTACGTTTGAAAACAAAAGAATGCACGCCCAAGACTGTGAGTTTGCCTATAGGGATTCCATATTTAAACATGCGTTGCACGGAAAGTGCTTTATCACCGCATTAGGGCTTAAGTTGGCGAAGCAATGGCAGCCGATTAACCAGTACGGCCCTTTACAAAGTATCCCAGAAGAACAACTCAGCCCTGCTTCTATCTTCGAACGAGTATGCCAAGTGCGAAAGGCAAAACTGCCAGATCCAACCAAGATAGGTAACGCAGGTAGTTTCTTTAAAAACCCAGTGATCACACAAGATCACTATGATCGACTCACAAAAAAATACCCTAACGTAGTGGCCTACCCAGCTTCAGGAGGAATGAAAATTGCTGCTGGTTGGCTTATTGATCAGTGTGGATTAAAAGGGAAGTCTGTACACGGTGCGCAGGTCAACCCTATGCAAGCTTTGGTTTTGACCAACATAGATAATTGTAGTGCTGATGACATTGTCGCGCTTGCTTCTTTAGTGAAGCATACAGTATGGGACAAATACCAAATCATACTTGAGCATGAAGTACGCTTTCTCAATCGTACCGGGGAGACCAATTTGGCTCAGATCGAGGCATCTAGATGAGAAAAGATCACTCTACGAAACTTCATATTCTAAAGTTATTAAGTGATGGAGAGTTTCATTCAGGAGAAGCGTTGGGCGACGATCTTAATGTTTCTAGAGCGGCAATCGCTAAGCACATTAAAGGTCTTAGTGAATGGGGTATTGATATTTATCGAGTGCAAGGGCGCGGTTACCAATTAGCCTCACCATTGCAGTTGTTAGACGAGACTCTCCTTACCACTAGCTCGGAGTCACTTGTTGAACTCGTCCCTGTGATTGACTCAACGAATCAATATTTGCTCGACAGAGTCGCGGATTCGGAAAAGGGCCGTGTTTGTATTGCTGAATATCAAGCTCAAGGTCGTGGTCGCCGCGGTAGACAATGGGTCTCACCGTTTGGCTCTAACTTATATCTCTCTATGTATTGGCGACTGGATGCGGGAATGGCTGCGGCAATGGGCTTGAGCTTGGTGATTGGGATTGCCGCAGTGGAAGCTCTGGAAGAAGTAGGCATGCAAGGTGTTAAACTCAAGTGGCCGAATGACTTGTATTATCAAGATAAAAAACTGGCCGGAATCTTGGTTGAAATGTCGGGTCAGGCCGGTGGGGCTGCTCATCTAGTGATTGGGATGGGCCTGAATATTGGAATGCCTGACGACCAGCCTGAGATTGACCAGCCATGGACCACGTTGAACCAAGTAAATCAGAGTCTCAAGAACGATAGAAATGTTCTAGCAATGACTCTTATCAAGCATTGGAATTCTGCACTTGTCGAATATGAAATGAAAGGGCTTACTGGCTTTATCGAACGTTGGAATCGGTTAGACAATTTCCTTAATCGTCAGGTCAAACTGCTTATTGGGCCTAGAGAGGTACATGGCGTCGTTCGAGGCATCGATCATCAAGGTGGAATATTAATCGAAACCTCCCAAGGATTAGAGACTTATATTGGTGGTGAAATCTCGTTGCGTAAAAGTGACTAAGCTTCGATTACTTTCGCAACGAGACTTTATCAACCAAGTGGTTAACGCCTTTGTGTAGAATCAAGTGGGCTCTCTCACGAGTTGGAAGAATATTCAATTCTAAATTGAGCCCATTAATATCATGCCAAATTTGCTTTGCTTTTTTCTTTGCGTCATCGACAGAGAGTTGTGTGTAGTGGCTAAAATAAGAGCCTGGTTTCGTAAAGGCCCCTTGGCGAAACTTTAAAAAGCGTTCTACGTACCAATGTTCAATGGTCTCTGTTTCTGCGTCGACATAAATTGAAAAATCTAAAAAGTCAGATACGAAGACACGATGCGGGTCATGTGGATAGTCCATTCCACTTTGCAGAACGTTTAAACCTTCAATAATAAGAACATCCGGTCTATCCACTTTTCTTAGTTCATCAGTAATGTCATACGTGATGTGAGAGTAGATGGGTACTTCAAGATCGGGCTTTCCTGCCTTTACGTCAGACATGAACTCGACTAAGCGCTTGATATCATAGGATTCTGGGAAGCCTTTACGATGCATGATACCGCGTTCTTCTAGTACTTTTTTCGGATATAGGAAGCCATCTGTTGTAACCAAGGACACTTTGGGATGATTCTCCCAACGAGAAAGCAATGCCGTTAGAATACGAGCAGTCGTACTTTTGCCTACAGCAACACTGCCAGCGATACCAATTACGAAAGGGGGAGCATGTTCCTCTGTATTTAAGAATTGTTGTAATACGGAATTGCGGCTTTGACGAGCCTGGACATACAGATTTAAAAGACGAGACAAAGGAAGGTAGATCTCTACCGCTTCCTCCATGGTTAGGTTTTCATTAATGCCCTGAAGCGCAGTCAAGTCGTCTTCAGAAAGTGTCATCGGTACAGAGTTTCTTAACTCGGCCCAATTTGCACGGTCAAATGACAAAAATGGACTCATGGGTCTCTTTTATCCTTGGTTTAATAGAAGCAAGAACATACATCAAGCGAACTTCAAAGCAAACGACAAAGGTCGAAGTTTGCTTTAAAAAAGCTAAGTTTGTACGAATTTGCAGCAAACGAATCTAAAAAATCGAAATTTATGATTTTTTTTCAAATTACTATTGCAACCTAGAAAATCATTCAATAGAATGCGCACCACTTATGCCGACTTAGCTCAGTAGGTAGAGCAACTGACTTGTAATCAGTAGGTCACCAGTTCGATTCCGGTAGTCGGCACCATTCTTTCCTTTAGTAGTCTGAATGGCTTGAAAATTTGGAGGGGTTCCCGAGTGGCCAAAGGGAGCAGACTGTAAATCTGCCGGCACTGCCTTCGATGGTTCGAATCCGTCCC
>NZ_JAWOTD010000043.1:0-4727 GCF_033338715.1 Vibrio sp. Vb1337
AAATTGTGGTGCCCGGAGGCGGAATCGAACCACCGACACGAGGATTTTCAATCCTCTGCTCTACCGACTGAGCTATCCGGGCAACGGAGCGCTATTAAACGGATTTTCCCGCGTTGCGTCAACCACTTTTTTTAAATAATTTCAAAAAAGTGGTTGTTCGAACGCTTTTTATTCAACTGTCACTACAAAGTTTGCTTCGAGTTAAATTCCTTTTTGAAATTTGTAACTTTTTCTAGGTAGCGACGCGCTTCTGCGTTCGGGTGTTTCTTGGTTAACGCCCAATAAACTTGGTTGGGTTGCAATGAATTAAGATCTTGCATTGCGCGTTTGCGATCACTGCGATGAAATGTGTTTAAAACTCCTCCAGTACCGCCATTGTAAGCTGAAATCATGCTGTACTCGAGAGAGGTAGGGTGGCGGACTTCTCTTAAATAACGATTTTTTAAGATATAGAAATACGCAGTACCGGTATCTATGTTGTTTTCTGGATTAAACAAATATTCAGGGCTTGGTTGGCCCGAGCGCTTTTTCACGAGTTTGAACACATCTCGTCCCGCTGTTTTAGGTACAACTTGCATTAGGCCATATGCATTTGCCCAACTTACCGCGTATGGGTTGAAACTGCTCTCAGTTTTAATAATGGCGTATATCAAGTCTTCTGGAATGTCGTATTTCTTGGAAGCTCGACGCACGATATCGGCGTATTGGTAGCTGCGAGTTGAAAAGTGGTCTTCAACCATGGGAATTTCGACGTAATACGCTTTCTTGAAATCTACATTTTTGGTTTTTATTTTATTTGCGATGAGGTATTCCGCAAATCGGTTTGCCCGCCAAGACCATTGAATTGGCTTATTGTCTTGGTCGACAACTTGTTTATACAGGAATGGTTGCCCCTCTAACGTGATACCTTTAGAGGAGAATAAGTCGACATGAGCGGGATCGTCTGGTGTTAATAAGGTGGTGACAATCGCGTCTTTTAGGTGTTTTTGGGGCTCGGTCGGTGATACGGTCTCTATCGTGATCACGCCTTTGCGAAAGTCGACCTCGGCGCGGCTAAGGTAGTTATCGATATACTTAACGTAATTACTCTTGCCAGCGTACTTGATCTCTTTTTTACCCCAGCGCTTTTGAATATTGCCTGAAAAGCTATTGATTAAGGCATCTAGCGCCGCAGTATCTTTTTCAAATTGTCCTGGTAGCTCAGCTAAGTTATTGGCAAAACGGTTTGTTGGCTCGTAGTTGACGTCATAAATCTTTTCGACGAATTCACGGCTACAGCCTGCCATTAAAAGTGCGGCAGCGATAAAGACAATTTTTTTCATAAGTATCAGAGTTATTGAAGGTAATAGAAAAATGACACCACAAATGGTTGTGATGTCATTGTTTAACTCAAGCGACTTTATTCGCTCGGCGGTGTGTAACCTTCGATATGAACGTCTTTTCCTTCAAAGAGGAAATTTACCATTTCTGTTTCGATCAGTTTGCGGTGTTCTGGATCCATCATGTTGAGTTTCTTCTCGTTGATCAACATGGTTTGTTTGTGTTGCCACTGAGCCCACGCTTCTTTCGAGATGTTGTCGAAAATGCGTTTACCTAGTTCACCAGGGTAAAGTTGAAAGTCTAGACCTTCGCCTTCTTTCTTTAGTCGAGCACAAAATACAGTGCGGCTCATAATGACTCCTTGTATTCAATTAACGAAGTTCGTGGGGTAGCGTTTCCAGCAATAGTTTTACTGGCGCGGCTAAACCGACTTCTTCAGGTTTAGATAAGTTATACCAAAGACCTTTGTTGCCTTCCATTATCACGTCCGGTTGCTTTGATAAATCAATCAAAATTGGCGTGATATCTAGGTGGTAATGGCTGAATGTATGACGAAAGGTAATCAGTGTTTGCTTCTGTTTGATATTGCTGGCTTGAATGCCGCGTTGATCCAGTAGCAATTCAATGTCGCTTTCTGCATCCACATGTTCGGTTTGTGGGAAGCAGAATAAGCCACCCCAAATGCCTGTTTGTGGTCTTTGCTCCAACCACACCTCATGACCATTTTCGGTGTTGTGGTGAAGCATCACGAAACGAGTTTGCTTGATTGGCTTATCTTTCTTCGGTTTTTTGCCCGGGTAGTCGAGCACATTACCTTGTTGCTTTGCCACACACAGATCAGCAACAGGGCAGAGGCTACATTTGGGTTTGCTGCGAGTGCAGACCATTGCGCCCATGTCCATCATTGCCTGGTTATACTTATCTACATCCGTTTGTGGGGTATGCGTTTCGGCAATTTCCCACAGCTGGTTTTCAACCTTTTTTTGTCCTGGCCATCCTGCAACTGCGAAACAGCGGGATAGGGTGCGCTTCACGTTACCATCAAGAATCGCGTGTGGTTGTTTATACACAGACGATAAAATGGCGGCAGCGGTAGAGCGACCAATCCCCGGTAGGGCGTTCATTTTCTCTATATCAAGAGGAAACTCACCATTGTATGTAGAGGCGACCTCTTGTGCTGCTTTGTGAAGGTTACGGGCTCGGGCGTAATACCCTAAGCCAGTCCAAAGGTGTAGGACTTCATCTTGCTCAGCATTGGCAAGATCGATCACGGTTGGAAAGCGCTCCAAGAAACGTTGGTAATACGGAATAACCGTAGTGACCTGAGTTTGCTGAAGCATAATTTCAGACAACCAGACACTGTATGCGGTCTTATTTTGTTGCCACGGAAGATCTTTTCTTCCATATGCGTCATACCATTCTAGGATGGCACTGGCGAAAGGTGTCACGACTTGCTCTGTATTCTATTATTGGTTAGGTGCAAAATTGCACCACATAATGGACAAGAAGTACAACGGATAAACAGTAGGGATATAAAGAGGTGTGTCGTTGCTTTTGGGTTGCCATAGACCAAGAGCTCAACAAATACTTGCACCTAAGTAAATTCTTTGGATAATCCCCGCTTTGATTAATCAATGTGCAGGCAAAATCAATGAGTGAAGTAACCACTAACGAATACAACGAAGACGGAAAGCTGATCCGCAAAATCCGCAGCTTTGTACGCCGTGAAGGGCGTTTGACTAAAGGTCAAGAGAGCGCGATGAATGAATGCTGGCCTACGATGGGTATTGACTTCAAAGCTGAACTTCTCGATTGGAAAGAGGTGTTTGGCAACGATAACCCAGTAGTGCTTGAGATCGGTTTTGGTATGGGTGCTTCATTGGTTGAAATGGCAAAGAACGCGCCAGAGAAAAACTTCATCGGTATCGAAGTTCATAGCCCAGGCGTTGGTGCTTGTCTTGCCGATGCTCGCGAAGCGGGAATTACTAACCTGCGTGTAATGTGTCACGATGCGGTAGAAGTATTCGAACACATGATCCCAAATGGCAGCTTATCGACACTGCAATTGTTCTTCCCAGACCCTTGGCATAAGAAGCGTCACCACAAGCGTCGTATTGTTCAATTAGGTTTTGCGGAAATGGTGCGTGAGAAGCTTATCCCTAATGAAGGTATTTTCCACATGGCGACCGACTGGGAAAACTACGCAGAGCACATGATTGAAGTGATGAACCAAGCGCCAGGTTTCGAAAACATTGCTAAAGATAGTGATTTCGTTCCTCGTCCAGACGATCGCCCGCTAACGAAGTTTGAAGCTCGTGGTCACCGTCTTGGTCACGGTGTTTGGGATATCAAATATAAGCGTATTGCGTAACCAGAGGAGTTCATGGGATGTACCATTACGCGATATTAGCGAATCCGGGTCATAACCGAATTTACTTTGATAGCGCAATGACCATTGCCTGTTCTGAACTAAAAGCAATTTTAGCTTCACAAGGCGTGGATGTGACAGAAATTGGTAGTAAAGACGTTGGCTTACCTGCTGCGTTGGTGTTTTCTTGTCAGGAAGCGCTAACCGATGAGCAGGCGCGAAGAATCGCAGCCTCTTCGATTTACTATGCGCTATTTGAAGTGCGCGAAGATGGTTTACTTCGACCAGTTCAAGCGCCCGTATTTAACACTTTCCCGGAAAGCATGAGCCAGATTTTGCGCTACACCGGGAAAACAAATGAGCAGTTTACCCGTTTGATGGTGAATATCGGCATTAGTGCGTCCAATACGGGAAGTGAACAACTGACCTTAATGGATCCAATGTGTGGTAAAGGTACAACCTTATTTGAAGGCTTGATCCACGGTTTGAACGTGGTAGGGGTTGAGATCAACGCCAAGTGGGTGCAAGAGATCCAGACCTTTATTGTTAAGTTCATGAAGAATGGCCGCTTTAAGCACAAAGTGAGCAAAGAAAAGCGCACTGCGGGTGGCAAGAAAGTGGCGGATGGTTTCGTGGTTGAAGCTGCAGCAAATAAAGAAGATTACAACCAAGGCAATCTTCAGTTTATGAAGCTGTATTCGGCTGATACTCGTATCGCTGATCAAGTCGTGAAAAAGAACTCAGTTGATGTGATGGTGTCTGATCTGCCTTATGGCGTGCAGCACGGCAGCAAAAATGCCAAGGACAGCAAACTGAACCGCAGCCCACTAGAGCTTTTAAAAGAGGCTCTGCCTGCATGGAAAGTGGTATTGAAAAAGCAAGGTTCAGTGGTGTTGTCTTTCAATGAATTCACATTGAAATGGAAAGATGTCGCGGCATTATTTGAAGAGCAAGGTTGGAAGGTACTTTCAGAAGAGCCTTACATCGGTTATCTTCACCGTGTTGATCAATCTATCAACCGCAATATTATTGTGGCAGT
>NZ_JAWOTD010000044.1:0-4314 GCF_033338715.1 Vibrio sp. Vb1337
TGTGAGGCGTTGAGCTAACCTGTACTAATTGCCCGTGAGGCTTAACCATACAACACCCAAGGGGTTTTGATGGACTCGATGTAAGAACATTGAATGTGTATAAATAGAACTTAACATCAGTTTTCCGAATTAAAGAATTTGCTTGGCGACCATAGCGATTTGGACCCACCTGACTTCCATTCCGAACTCAGAAGTGAAACGAATTAGCGCCGATGGTAGTGTGGGGCTTCCCCATGTGAGAGTAGGACATCGCCAGGCTTTAAATTTAGTTTTTTCCTTTTAAAAAGGCGAAGACAAAAGTTAAGAGAGCCCGTTTGTAAAAGCGGGCTTTTTTAGTCCTCACGGACGCAAATAATGTGCTGATATGGCTCAGTCGGTAGAGCGCATCCTTGGTAAGGATGAGGTCCCCAGTTCGATTCTGGGTATCAGCACCATTTATTGTTTGTTTTATGTTTTAAATTAAAGCCTAAAACAAAATGTAAAGAATTTTGCTTGGCGACCATAGCATTTTGGACCCACCTGACTTCCATGCCGAACTCAGAAGTGAAACGAAATAGCGCCGATGGTAGTGTGGGGCTTCCCCATGTGAGAGTAGGACATCGCCAGGCTTTAGTTTTATTTTCACTTTTTCGAAAAGTGAAGACAAAAGCGGACACTTGCTTATTAAAGCGAGTGATACCACTGCGGAGTGGTAGTTCAGTTGGTTAGAATACCGGCCTGTCACGCCGGGGGTCGCGGGTTCGAGTCCCGTCCACTCCGCCACTTATATTAAGCCCTAGTCGAAAGACTGGGGCTTTTTCGTTTGGTCGTGTTCCCTAGAAATGTATTTACACATTGAAGGCGATACTATGCGACTATCTTGACCCTTTTGGCGCATGAGTTTCTCAGGAAGATGAGCCTGCTGCCTGCACTTCCAATTACTCCGAGTTTGTATCATGTCCTCGTTGAAAGGTTGGTCATTTGAACAATGAGTATTTATAACACTCGCCCTCAACCGTAATAGAATGAATAGTCTTCCGTACTGCGTGTTTTGTTAGTGTCTCTCTTAAACAATAATTTTCTACATCTTATTTCTCAAACATTCATTGCTTCCATGTTTAGAGCGGGACCGTCGTTGCGTGGATTGCGCAACTTCCCGAAATATAGTGAGGAAGAGAGCTAAGTCTTCCGAAAATTAATGCCTTTTAGAAAACTTTGTTTTCTTTGCTGAACTTGCTAGTAGCGATTAACCTAAGAGGAGTTCTTGAGGAGTATGTTTGATGATGCAACAAATAAAAAATGAAACGCTGAAATCTGTATTTAAGCAATGGTCTTCCGAAGAGGGAATTGTGGTCATCAACCCTGCAACTGAGCAAGAGTTAATTCGGTTAAAGCCTAGTACTCTTGAGGAGTTAGACGATCTCATTGGTCAGTGCAAAACGGAGCAAGTCCGTTGGGCTAAATTAAGTGCCAAAGAGCGCTCTCGTCGTTTGAGGGGGTGGTATCAACTACTTCTTGATAATGCAGAAGACATAGCCACGATTATTACCTTAGAGCAGGGAAAACCTTTAGCAGAGAGCAAAGGGGAAGTGATGTATGGTGCCTCTTTTGTCGAGTGGTTCTCAGAAGAAGCAAAACGTGCTTATGGCGAAGTTATTCCTGCCCCCACGACAGATAGACGTCTATCTGCAATTCGCCAGCCTGTGGGAGTATGCGCTGCAATTACACCTTGGAACTTCCCTATTGCGATGATTACAAGAAAAGCAGCACCAGCCCTAGCGGCAGGTTGTGGCATGTTGATCAAGCCATCAGAGCTTACCCCTCTCACTGCAATTGCTGTTGTTGAATTAGCTTATCAGGCTGGTATCCCTAAAGAACTGCTTTCTGTCGTGGTGTCGGAGCAGGCTGCTGAGTTTGGTCAAGTACTAAGTACTGATCCTAGGATTCAGAAGATCTCTTTTACGGGGTCTACGCGAGTCGGGAAAATTTTGATGAAGCAAGCCAGTGATTCAGTCAAGGCGGTGTCGATGGAGTTGGGTGGTAATGCGCCTTTCATCGTGTTTGAAGATGCAGACTTAGATGCGGCTGCGGAAGGGCTTGTCGCGTCGAAGTTCCGTAATGCAGGGCAAACATGTGTTTGTACCAATCGGTTATATGTTCATAAAAATGTAAAACAAGCTTTTATTGATAAAGTATTGTCGAAGTTAAGCAAATTAAAGCTTGGCAATGGTTTAGAGAAAGGTGTCACATTAGGTCCTGTTATTACGATGGCCTCTAAGCATCGACTAGAGGCGGTGATCGATCAAGCTGTACAAGAAGGAGCCTCTATTGCTAACTCTCCACAGAGACGGCCTGGTCGCTTTATGGATCCCGTTCTTTTGGATAGTGTGACGCAGAATATGTCGATTGTTCAGCAAGAGCTATTCGGGCCTGTGTTGCCTATTGTTACCTTTGAAAATGATTATCAAGTTCTCGAAATGGCGAACGATACAGAATATGGTTTGGCTTGCTATTTCTATACGAATAGCTTGAAGCGTATTGTGACTTTTAGTGAAGGTTTAGAGTACGGCATGGTTGGAGTTAATGAAGGGATCATCTCTACTGAAGTGGCTCCATTTGGTGGAGTTAAAGAGTCGGGTGTTGGACGGGAAGGTGCTAAGCAAGGCCTCGATGAATATCTGGAGACAAAGTATATTTGTCTTGGTGGTTTAAGCTGATTTCAGAGATGGCCGTGACCCGTCCTGATATGGGTTGACACTTTTTAACTAAAACGCTCGATGTACTTCATCGGGCGTTTTGTATTTTAAAGCCGTATGAGGCCTCATTTGATTATAGATATCTACGGACTCTGCTACCATCGTCCTTGCTTCTTTCAGATCTTTCGGTTTCTGCAGCAAGAGCTCCATTTTGAGTATCCCATTTACACGCTCAGCTAAAGCATTCTGATAACAGTCATACCCGTCAGTCATTGAGCAAGTCACTCTATGTTTCTTATGGATATCTTGATATTCCTTCGAACAGTATTGTGAGCCTCTATCTGAGTGGTGTATTAGCTTTTCTTCACTCTGCCGTTGCCTGAGAGCTGAGATAAATGCCCGCTTAACTGATTGAGTTTTCATGTTGTCATCCACATAAAAACCAACAATCTTCCTTGAATAAGCGTCTGTAACCAAGCTGAGATAACTCTCTCCATTTTGAGTCGGCAAGTAAGTAATATCAGCAACCCACAGTTGTTCTGGCTTCGTTGGTGTCAGCCCATCTTTCACTTTGTTTGGGTGACAGAAAAATCGATGACGGCTGTCAGTCGTTCGGTGATAGGCTCGTCTTGCTCTCACTAACAGCCGATGCTTTCTGAGAAGTTCAAAGAGCTTATCGCGACCTATTTGAATGCCCTTTGTTGCTGCTAAGAACTTCAGTTTACGCGTGCCAATGCGTGGCTGCTTCAGCCTGACTTCACGGACAAAGCCAATGACAGCATGCTCATGATGTTCACAACGAGATTGAGTTTGGCATTGCTTATAATAAGCTTGGCGAGAGATTTGTACTAACTGACAAAACTTCGTAACGCTCAAACCTACTATGGTTTTCTCTTGGACAACGCTTCTTTGTGCTTTTTTGTCACTCTAACACCATAGTCACGTTCCATAACGTTCACGACAGCTTCAAAGAAGTCGGCTTTGAGTTGAGCATCTTCGAGCTGCTTCTCAAGCTCTTTAATACGTTGCTCTGGTGTAGGAGGTGAATTGAACTCGGCCATAGAGTCTCCTTTGGACATAAAGTTAGGTGTCCCTTTAGACCAATCTAGTCGACCATGCTTACGAAGCCAAACCAAAACCGTAGAGCAACCTTGGATGCCATACTTCTCTTGGGCTTGTTTGTAAGTGAGGCTTCCTTTTTCAACCTCATCAACTACAGTGAGTTTAAAAGCGAGGGAGTAATCGCGCTGAGTTCTTTTAGTTGTTGATTTCATAACACTCTCCAATTTTGGGGGTGGAAAGTGTCAACCTTATTTAGGACGGCACACCGATTGAATTAAAAAGCTAGGTTTTTACCTGGCTTTTTTTTAGTTGAAAGGCATACCATTTGCCACGCGCGTTTGTGGTTAATATTTTCTGGTTATTTAGTGAGTCGATAGTTAGCTTGCGGTAAGCGGTTTTTAATAATCAAAGCGCTTATGTTATTTCGTGGGTAGTAGGAGAGAGCTTAGCTTTAAACTAATACAAAAAAGCCGCATCAAGTGATGCGGCTTCTTCTAATATGGCTCCTCCTGCTGGGCTCGAACCAGCGACCTGCGGATTAACAGTCCGTCGCTCTACCAACTGAGCTAAGGAGGAA
>NZ_JAWOTD010000045.1:0-4197 GCF_033338715.1 Vibrio sp. Vb1337
AGAGAATAGGTGAACAAATGGGTCACGCTGAAAGCAAATTCCAACCTGCAAATATTGCCGTTCTAACGGTATCTGACACTCGTACTGAAGAAAACGATACCTCTGGTCGTTACCTAGCTGAGCATGCTCAAGAAGCGGGTCACAACGTAGTAGACAAGCAAATTGTTATTGATGACATGTATAAGATCCGCGCGATTGTTTCTCAATGGATTGCTGATGAAAGCGTACAAGCGATCATGATTACTGGCGGTACAGGTTTCACCTCACGTGATAGCACGCCAGAAGCACTTAAGCCCCTATTTGATAAAGAAGTTGAAGGTTTTGGTGAGTTGTTCCGTATGGTGTCGTACGAAGAGATCGGTACGTCTACGATTCAGTCTCGTGCGATTGCTGGTTTTGCTAACCACACCGTGATCTTCGCAATGCCAGGTTCAACTGGTGCGTGCCGCACAGGCTGGACAAAAATTATTAAACAGCAGTTGGATGCAAGTCATCGCCCTTGTAACTTCATGCCACACCTATCTGTATAACCTTTCCTAAAAGCGAAGGAAAAACAATGACCCAATTTACACATATCAATGCTTCTGGCGAAGCAAACATGGTTGACGTGTCAGCAAAAACGGAGACGGTTCGTGAAGCTCGTGCTGAAGCATTTGTTCACATGGCCCCAGAAACACTTCAACTGATTGTCTCTGGCCAGCACCACAAAGGTGATGTATTTGCGACGGCTCGTATTGCTGGTATTCAAGCTGCGAAGAAAACCTGGGATTTGATTCCACTTTGTCATCCGCTACTACTCTCTAAAGTTGAAGTTCAACTGGAAGCTATCGAAGCAGAAAACAAAGTTCGCATCGAATCAGTATGTAAACTTGCGGGTAAAACTGGTGTGGAAATGGAAGCGCTCACGGCAGCTTCCGTTGCTGCTCTAACGATTTACGATATGTGTAAAGCAGTACAAAAAGACATGGTCATTGGTCAAGTTCGTCTACTAGAGAAAACGGGTGGTAAATCTGGTCACTTTAAGGTGGAATCATGATTAAAGTACTTTTCTTTGCTCAAACTCGTGAGCTGATTGGCATCGACAGTGTCGAGTTAGACGGGCCGTTTGAAACGGTTGAATCAATTCGTGCACATCTAGTGGAAGAAGGCACTGAGAAAGATGGCAAGTGGGATTTAGCGCTCGAGCCAGGAAAGCTACTTGCTGCAGTGAACCAATCCATCGTCCCTCTGGATACACAAGTAAAAGCAGGTGACGAAGTTGCGTTTTTCCCGCCGGTAACTGGGGGTTAAGATGGATTCTCGTGTTTCTGTACAAATTGAAGATTTTTCGGTTGAGCAAGAATATCAACGTCTATCTGAAGGGACGGCTGCCGGCGCTGTCGTTACATTCGTTGGTAAAGTTCGAGATATGAACCTTGGGGATAATGTCATTGGTTTACATCTAGAGCACTATCCGGGGATGACAGAGAAGAGCTTGAGCGACATTTGCGATCAAGCTGAGTCTCGCTGGCCACTATTAGGTGTACGCGTGATTCATCGTGTCGGAGACATGGATAGCGGTGATCAAATTGTATTTGTGGGCGTTTCCAGTGCGCACCGCGGCGCGGCATTTGATGCTTGCGAGTTCATTATGGACTACTTGAAAACCAAAGCACCATTTTGGAAGAAAGAACGCACGACGAATGAAGATCGTTGGATTGAGTCGCGCGATACTGATCACCAAGCTGCACAGCGTTGGGAAAAATAGAACCCACTCCTCATTCTAGTGAAAAAAGCTAAGTGTCAATGGCACTTAGCTTTTTTTGTATTTATCTTCATTGTATTGCTCACTTTGTTTCAATATTTCCTATCTTTTGTCTGGTGATATTCTTCACAATAAAAGTTTTTTGCCCAATATATAAACAATTATTTGTTAGACTTGATTTGTCATAAATGTTAAATGATGTGTAAATATCTAGCATAAGATGCTAGTAAATGGTTTAAACTCAGATTAATCGAAAGTTTCGCCTGTTAAATGTCGCTTCTGGTCTTTATTTGGCTGGTGAATGCTTTGGGGTTAGAGTTTACTGCTAGATATGTGTGGTTTAGTCAGCATTATTGGTTTTTTTGCTACATTTTTATGGCAAATTACTTCAATGATTGCTAATGTGTGCCGCAGTCTTTGTAAGGTTTTAGACTTTTGTGCTCAGAAAGTGCACTAAAAAAATCTAAAACTCTGACCGTTCCAGGCCCTTACAAAGAAGTCATGGATGCTAACGAAAAAATTTGGAGTTTTACGCATGTATAAGAATAAAATCACGCGCGCTTTATTTATTGGTGCTGGTCTTTCTCTCGCTCTAGCTGGTTGTGGTGAAAAGCCTGCGGAGAAACAAGCTGCTGAGCCTGCTCCGGCTCCAGCCCCTGAAGCTAAATCTGATTCTAAAGAGCCAAAACTTGCTGCTGTTCAAGAATTGGTGCGTGGTAACGGTACAGAAGTTGCGACAATAGACCCTCATAAATCTCAAGGTGTTCCAGAATCCCACGTGATTCGCGATCTTCTTGAAGGCCTTGTAAACCAAGATGCGGACGGTAACACTATCCCTGGTGTTGCAGAATCTTGGGAAACTGAAGACAACAAAACATACACTTTCCACTTACGTGAAGACGCAAAATGGTCAAACGGTGATCCTGTCACTGCAGGTGATTTCGTTTACAGCTTCCAACGTGCAGTCGATCCAGCAACCGCCTCTCCATATGCTTGGTACATGGAATACACCAAGATGAAGAACGCAAAAGACATTGTTGCGGGTAAAAAAGATAAGAGCGAGTTAGGTGTTAAAGCGGTTGACGACCACACGTTAGTGGTTGAGTTAGATACTGCAGTACCATATTTTGTAATGATGATGGGCCACACGACAGTGAAACCTGTTCATCAAGCAACTGTTGAAAAGTTCGGCGATCAATGGACGAAGCCAGAGAACTTTGTAGGTAACGGTGCTTATGTTGTTGACAACTGGGTTGTAAATGAGCGTTTGGTTCTAAAACGTAACGAACAGTACTGGGACAACGAAAACACGACGCTTGATCAAGTGACTTTCTTACCAATCGAGAACCAAGTAGCGGAAATGAACCGCTTCCTAGCGGGTGAAATCGACTTCACGAACGAGCTGCCTACAGAGCACTTCAAGCGTCTGAAGAAAGAGCACCCACAAGAAGTGTCTGTAACCGGTAACTTATGTACTTACTACTACATCTTCAATACGAAGAAAAAGCCGTTTGATGATGTTCGTGTGCGTAAAGCGATTTCTTATGCGATTGACCGTAACATTGTGACTGATGCGATTTTAGGTCAAGGTCAAAAGCCAGCTTACTTCCTAACACCTGAAATTACGGCAGGTTTCAACCCAGAAATCCCTGCATACGGCAAAATGACGCAAGAAGAGCGTAACGCAGAAGCTGCGCGTCTATTGGAAGAAGCGGGTTACGGCGCAGACAACCCTCTTGAATTTAACCTTCTATACAATACATCAGAGAACCACAAGAAACTTGCGGTTGCACTGGGTTCAATGTGGAAGAAGACACTTGGTCTTGACGTTACGCTAGAAAACCAAGAGTGGAAAACTTACCTATCTACCAAAGATTCTGGCAACTTTGAGGTTGCTCGTGCAGGTTGGTGTGGCGACTACAACGAAGCTTCATCTTTCCTAACGCTGATGATGAGTAATAACACTACTGGTGGTATTCACTACGACAGCAAAGAGTACGATGCGATCATGAACAAAGCATTTGCTTCAACTTCTGACGAAGAGCGCCAAGCGCTTTACCTAGAAGCAGAGAAGTTGATGGCAAAAGATATGCCAATCGCACCTATCTACCAGTACGTGAAATCACGTCTACTATCACCGAAAGTTGGTGGCTTCCCAGTAAATAACGCGGAAGACAAGATTTACTCTAAAGATCTCTACATCACAGAGTAATTCGTAACTCGATAGAACTATAAAAATGAGGCCCTACATGTGAGAAATTGCATGTAGCGCCTATCTTTAGTCCAAAAGAATTGGACGACTTCTTTAATTTAACTGTCACAGACTGAAAGAGTGAGTTTATGCTTAAATTCATCGCAAAAAGGATATTTGAGGCGATCCCAACAATGTTGGTTTTGATCACCGTATCTTTCTTTCTTATGCGCTTTGCACCGGGAAACCCTTTCTCGACAGA
>NZ_JAWOTD010000046.1:0-4134 GCF_033338715.1 Vibrio sp. Vb1337
TACTTCAAAACTTGGCTCAAATGACAGCAAACTAACAGCGTGAGATCTTAAGATCATAGAGAAAAATGAAACACGCTAACTTGTGTCGAGATTTACGAAAAGAAAGGACGAAAAGCATGAACTTCAAAAAACGTTACATGACCATAATATTGCTCGCATTAGGATTAGGAAGCGCTCAAAAGTCGCCTATCAACGGATTAAAACTGAACCTTGAGTTACAACATAACTGCTTAGTTTGTTTGTCCTGGTGAAACTAAGCGAAGCGTTTTTACCAAGACAAACGAACCGGCAACGAGCTGCGCGAGGCGACAGCTCGAACAACGAAACAAAGTGAGTTAGTGAGCAATGTTTTTTTCTGGCTCAATCGCCCAAGCGCCCCCTTGCGGGGTTCAATTGCTAGTCAGAAAAAAATGCGAAGTGTTCAACGTAGCATCGAGAAAACAGGTGAGTTCCCGAACCTTTTTATCGACAGGGGGAGCCGAACCAAACGCCCGTTCCCAAACGAAAAGGCGAGCAGTTCCTAAACTGCGGTTTGGTTTGGGGGCTTGCCCCAAAATCCGTTGAGCCGGCGAGACCAAGTCCGTATGACGATGCAAAAACGAGGCTCTTTGAACTTGTTCAAAAAGGACGACATTTTTCACGCTCTATAGGGGCTTGGTCTCGCGGAGCGAGGCGGATTTTGCTTTAAATTAGAAAGTGAATTGTAGGGGCGTCCAGCCCCGAAGATTTACATTCTAATTCATTGGAAAAGCACGCTTTTTCAATATTCGCCCTTTGGCGAAACATCCTTTTATTGTTTAGATTTCATCGGTGTCTGCGGTCGGGTACTATACTCCCCCGATGATAGACACCGATGGCAGAGGCCGATGAACACACAATATCTGATCCAAGATAAGACCGAACGTTACCAACGAAATGCAGACAACATGCAATGCGTCATACAGTTTTTAATACAAGAAACGTACTCCACAATCACCAACTTAATGGTGCTTTTGAATTATCAGAAAAGACAGCCTCTCGATCGTTTACTGGCAAAACTAAAAGGCTTAGGTCTCATCAAAAAGTACGAACTAAAAACGCCAAGAGGAAAGCTTGCATTGTGGGGAGTGACCGACTTAGGCCTTGCGCAAAACCAACAGAAAAGTAATGGCAGAGAGAAGAGTTTTGTACCGTACCGAGTCACGGCCAAGAATGCAGAACATAAAATGAAAGTACAGTTTGTGCAGCTCCAGCTACAAAAAAATGGATGGTGTGATTGGGAAAATGGTAAACATGAAGACGCACGCAAAAAATATCAGGTAGCACACAAACCGAATGGTTTGGTGAAAAGTCCTTCGGGAGCAAAGATTGCACTCGAACTGATGCAAACAATTCAAACGCCATCACGCTACAGGACCATTTTTAAAGAGCACATACAGGCAAAAAAAGAGGGGTACTGGCATGCAGTCTTTTTCATCGTTGAGAGTAACGAAATGAAAAAGCTGTTAGAGAACCACTTCAACAAAATTGAATACATAAGGTTCAAAGAATCGAAGCACCCATTCGAGTATTACTGTTCAAACCTTTACCGAATCTTCACATTGGAAGAGGTGAAGACCTTACAAGAAACGAGAGAGCCTAAACGGTGAAGAATGTTGTCGCAAGACTCCCCTGATCAGCCCTTTCGGCTGCGCCGACCCCTACCCATTTCAACTCTAAACTTGAGTGATTTGGGTATCATCTATGGTCGCTTTCCGTGGAGTTTTGTCTCTTACCCTTTCGGGCTGCCCTGCGCTGTGTGTAAAGCTTTCGCCCCCGTTCCAGTCACACAACACTAATCAGTTATTCCTTTTCCGCTTGTCCCCTCTAGCAGCTACAAGGGGCGGATTTATCGAGCTTGGTGCTTAGTTCTGATTAGTGCCTTTACCTCTCACCTTTGGAACATCCCTTGGTCGGTGAGTGATGCGCGTCGTTCTGTCCAAAACATCTTGATTCCAAACAGAGTGCAGAAATACTCTTGAAGTGCTTACTTGATATGGTCTATCATGGAAGGACTTACACAACGATTTGGTCATCATTTGTGAGTATTCCGAAAAAACCACTCCGGCAAGAGTGGTTTTTTCACATCTGGGGATAGAGATTAATCCTAAAATCGTTAGATCTCAATGATCAATGCAAAGATCTTTGTTGCATACTCTTCTCAAATTTTTGTTTAATCAGCCCTATGGTATATATCTTTATCAAGAGATATATAAAATGATGTTCTTATCTTTTCTGTAGTAATTAAAAAGTAACCACTATCAACAAGGTGTTTCTTTATTGCATCTTTTCCAATCGTTCCAAAAACAACCCCCATGACAAATAGAAAACAAGGAATGTAAGTCCCTAAATATTTGCTCCACTCTTTAGGTAATTCAGGTCGCTTATTAAAACAAATACAAACAAACCCTATTATACTTAAAAACCAAAACCATGATAAAAAAGGAACTATAGAAAAAACGGAGGTTAACGCTATAGATTCTGGATGATATATATAAACATCCAGTATTGGGCTTATCGCATCAAATAATAAGAAAGGCATCCCTATTAATACAAGAGGAACTCCTAAAAAAATCAGAATTCTATTTGGCATTTGTGGCCTCTTTTAAGCCATTTATTATGTTTTCTTCTATCTTGTTTTCATCCCAAATATTAGAAATAATTACATCAACACCAACCCAAACCATCGCACCAACCACCATAGGAATGGCAACTCCAAGAGCGACCGTCAAGCAAATAATCCCACCGACAACTGCACCAGTGGCTAAAAGCTTAAACAAATCACTTCCCATACTACCGCACCAATCAACTAAATGATAATCATCATTAAACATCAATTCATTAGTATTGATTGTTGCCGATATAATTAAACTTAAAACAGCCCCTTTCTTAAATCCATTTAATGTATCTTCAGCTAAAACACCCAACTGCTTAATTGTAGGGTTTGTAATCCTATATGGATAATTTTTTTTGATATTTAATCCATTAACAACAGCATAATACTTCTTAGGGTCATTCCAGAGACTGGATATTATTACTCGTTCTATTCCCTGAGCATCAATATATTGTTTAACTGTAATGCCAAAGCCACCTAAAGCTTTTGATATTTTTGCCGCAGTAATAATACCTATGCCCATATCTATTTTTGAATGAATGTCATCTAATAGTTTCAGAGTTTCACTTCCAATCGTTTCCCCTTCTTCATTTTTTTGATGCCAGATATTCATCGCACACTTTGCGGCATCATCAACAGAGAAAATACAAACTTGTGTATGTCTACCTTCTAAGTATTCTTTCAAATCGTCTTGTAGATCTTTGTTCCATTCTGGCTCTGTTAGATCGTAGGCCTGTAACGCTGCCGCGTTACGTTCTGCAGTAGCACGCACACGATTTTTTTCCCAACGAGCGTAATCTTCTTGGGTATACGTCAATTCAGCTTGACGCTCTCGACGTTGGCGGGCAGCTCGCTCTCTTACTGTTTCTTCTCGAGCTTGCGGTTTTCTCAATGATTCTTCTTCATGGAGGGGCTTATAACCTCCACCAGAAGAACTCAACGGTTTTTTCTTCCTATCCAAAAAATTGTGTGGCATCAGTTCACCTAACCTCAATTAACGTGATGACATCATAACGACTCTTAAAGGTGCGTAATATTGGTCATATGTTAAATAGGCAACTTCACTATCAAAAACACCACTTAGAAGCCCCTCAAACGCTCTAGGCACGATTTCAGACTGAAATCCGGCACATTACCCACCAAAAAACATTTGAAAGTTTGTGACACTTTGAGAGCGATTTACATAGCAATCTAACTAACTTCTAAACTCACTCAGAAACACCTCTGAAATGCTCGTTTTTCACATGTTCAACCTGCAACTAGGCATCTATCATTATCCAAAAATAAAAATGCCTAGTTGGCTCAAACCGCACAAACGGTCATTTGCCGCGTCACAACAATCATTCGAATTAAACTCACATTCGCTGAACCAAAGAGTAACTCTCGTTACTTCAAAACTTGGCTCGAATGACAGCAAACTAACTGCGTGAGATCTTAAGATCATCGAGAAAAATGAAACACTTTAGATTGCGTCGAGATTTACGAAAGAAAGGACAAAAACA
>NZ_JAWOTD010000047.1:0-3220 GCF_033338715.1 Vibrio sp. Vb1337
TTGGAATCCGATATTCAGTCGCAGCTGCATCAGCTGAGTTGTCAACTTGACCAACTCAGGCTGACACATCGTGATACTTCGCTCAAATTTAAGCGAGAACAACAAGTTCTCAAGCGCGTTGTGGCATCTTTGTCGTCTGCTTGCCAAGGCTCAAACACCCAAGTTGCTAACTATCTGTTTGAAATTCAGCAAGAGCTGCAACATCAAAAAGACATCAGCACTCTGATCCCGCGTTTGGCGGTACTTGAAAGAATGCTCAAACAGCAGTCGAAGACGATGGATAAACAGAACGGCTACCTCGATGAACAAATCAAACACAGCGGTGAGACACTCCAACGTGTTACGGGTTTGCCAGCGCAGTTAAAACGCGAACTGCGCAACTTAATGAGCTTCTCCGAAGTACACGCAGGGAAGAAAGTCGATCAAGCTACCCGTCTACTGAGCATCTACGAACGCGCGATTAAAATCATCACTTCGAACTCACGTTTACAACTCAGCGAATTCGAAAACAACCCAGACAAATCTCAACTAGAATGCCTCGCTGTCGATCTGCAACATACGATCACAGAACTTGATTTTGAAGGCGAATGTGGCGAGAGACTGCTTGGTATTCGTGCAAAACTGTTGCTTGGCGTGAATGCAGAATCCTTAATCGAGCTGACGTTAAGCACTCTGAAGTTAGTCGTCGAAGCGACTAAGTTTGAGCGCAAAGCGTCAAGCCAATTTCTCGATCAGTTAAACTCAGCGCTGGCGAGTAACCTCAAAACCGTCCATCAAAACGTCGATCAACACCATACTTATTTTGAGCATCGCCAAGAGCTGAATACGGAAATGAATGGTTTGGTTGAGCTCAGCCAACAATCTCTCGACCAAGCACAGGATTTAGCAGAACTCAAACAAGAAGTCGCTCCATTACTGGCCAAAATGGCCTCGTTAACCGAGCGCCTCAAGATGACGGAAGAGAGAGAACAGGCCCTGCAAGAGCGTTTAAGCTACAGCAAAAATCAGCTTGAAGCGGTGTTTGAAACCACACAAGATTACCGCCGCCGCTTAGACGACCAGACACAGCGAATGTTGCTTGATCCACTCACGAAGGTTTACAACCGAACAGCATTTAACGATCGTCTTGAGCTCGAATACCGTCGTTGGATTCGCTCTCAACAAAATCTACGAGTGGTACTGTTTGATGTCGATAACTTCAAAGCCGTAAACGACAGTTATGGTTATACCGCTGGTGATAAAGCGCTGAAGATCATCGCTCGAGCCATCAATAAGCGCGTGTCTGATACCGAAACCGTCGCTCGCTTTGGCGGTGAAGAGTTTATTCTGCTGATTCCAGAACAAAGTGAAGAATACACATTAGAACTGATGAAGAATATTCAGCGCGATATCTGTCAGCTGCCGTTTAAGTTCCGCGAGCAAAACATCATCATTACTCTGACAGCCGTCTCTACTTCATTTAAGGAATCAGACGCACCAGAATATGTGCTCGATCGCCTTGGGCAAATGCTCACTGACGCTAAAAAACGGGGCACAAACCAGCTAAACTGGAACTAAAAACCGTTCAAAAAACAAGCAAACAAACACTTTTATCCCCTCTCAAACGCTCATAACCTCCCATTTTCAACGAGTTATCACATTTATCCCCTTTCAGTCTGCTAAGCTGTTAAAACCCAAGTCACTTCAAGATGATGTATTCATTCATGACGAATATGGCATCTTGAGGTTGCTTGGGACTCGATAACCATAAAACCAAATCCTCCAGCCATCTGAGTAAAACGACACGTACAACTAAGTAAGATGCGTTGGAACTATCCCTCAAAATAATGCAACACAAGGAGGCGTTATGATTACCCATATAAGCCCCGCTGGTAGCATGGACTTGCTATCCCAACTGGAAGTTGAACGCTTAAAGAAAACCGCTTCGAGTGATCTTTACCAGCTTTATCGTAACTGTACGTTAGCGGTATTGAACTCTGGTAGCCACACAGATAACTCCAAAGAGCTTCTCGATAAACACCAATCGTTTGATGTGAATGTAGTGCGCCGCGAGCGTGGCATTAAGCTAGAGCTGACCGACCCACCAGAGCATGCGTTTGTCGATGGAGAGATCATTAAAGGCATTCAAGAACACTTATTCTCTGTACTGCGTGACATCGTTTACGTGAACATGCACTTGGCTGACAGCCAGCGCCTCAATCTCACTAACCCAACGCATATTACCAACCTTGTGTTTGGTATTTTGCGTAACGCAGGCGCGCTCACTCCCGGTATTGAACCAAATCTCGTCGTCTGTTGGGGTGGCCATTCAATCAATGGCGTTGAATACCAATACACGCGCGAAGTGGGTAACGAGCTTGGCTTACGTGAACTTAATATCTGTACGGGTTGTGGACCAGGTGCGATGGAAGGCCCGATGAAAGGAGCAGCAATCGGTCACGCTAAACAACGTTACACTGAGCAACGCTACCTTGGCTTGACAGAGCCTTCAATCATTGCCGCTGAGCCGCCAAACCCAATCGTCAACGAGCTGATCATCATGCCGGACATCGAAAAACGTTTAGAAGCGTTTGTTCGTATGGCGCATGGTATTGTGATCTTCCCGGGTGGTCCGGGTACTGCTGAAGAGTTGCTGTACATTCTTGGTATCATGATGCATCCAGACAATGCTGATCAGCCGATGCCGATTGTGTTAACCGGACCAAAAGAGAGCGAAGAATACTTCCGTTCTATCGACGCGTTTATTCGCGATACCTTAGGTGAAGAAGGTCAAAAACACTACCAAATCGTCATTGATGATCCTGCCGAAGTTGCACGTATCATGAAGCGCTCGATGGAAGATGTACGCCTTCACCGTAAAGAAAAAGGCGATGCTTACAGCTTCAACTGGTCATTGAAAATCGAACCGGATTTCCAACTGCCATTTGACCCAACGCATACATCAATGGAAGGGTTGAATTTGAACTTGGATCAAGAACCTCAAGTTCTGGCGGCTAACTTACGCAAAGCCTTCTCTGGTATTGTGGCAGGTAACGTCAAAGCCGAGGGCATTCGCGAAATCGAATGCAAAGGTCCATTTTCCATTCATGGCGATCCTGTACTGATGAAGAAGCTCGACAAGCTACTGCAAGACTTCGTTGAACAGCATCGAATGAAATTGCCAGGCGGTTCTGATTACGAACCATGCTATCGAATTGCCCATCCATAAATTGGTGGTCGA
>NZ_JAWOTD010000048.1:0-2947 GCF_033338715.1 Vibrio sp. Vb1337
CATCAACTCGAAACTCCTTCGGGTTGTATGGTTAAGTGACTAAGCGTACACGGTGGATGCCTTGGCAGTCAGAGGCGATGAAGGACGTATTAACTTGCGATAAGCCCAGATTAGGTAGTAAAAACCATTTGAGTCTGGGATTTCCGAATGGGGAAACCCAATACCATAAGGTATTACTGTTGAGTGAATACATAGCTCAACAGGGCGAACCGGGGGAACTGAAACATCTAAGTACCCCGAGGAAAAGAAATCAACCGAGATTCCGAAAGTAGCGGCGAGCGAAATTGGACTAGCCCTTAAGCTTTACACGCGTTAGACGAACAGCCTGGAAAGGCCGACGATACAGGGTGATAGTCCCGTAGTTGACGACGTGTGTTCAGTGAAATCGAGTAGGGCGGGACACGTGATATCCTGTCTGAATATGGGGGGACCATCCTCCAAGGCTAAATACTACTGACTGACCGATAGTGAACCAGTACCGTGAGGGAAAGGCGAAAAGAACCCCTGTGAGGGGAGTGAAATAGAACCTGAAACCGTGTACGTACAAGCAGTAGGAGCAGGCTTGTCCTGTGACTGCGTACCTTTTGTATAATGGGTCAGCGACTTATATTCAGTGGCAAGGTTAACCATCTAGGGGAGCCGTAGGGAAACCGAGTCTTAACTGGGCGTTCAGTCTCTGGATATAGACCCGAAACCAGGTGATCTAGCCATGGGCAGGTTGAAGGTTGAGTAACATCAACTGGAGGACCGAACCGACTAATGTTGAAAAATTAGCGGATGACTTGTGGCTAGGGGTGAAAGGCCAATCAAACCTGGAGATAGCTGGTTCTCCCCGAAAGCTATTTAGGTAGCGCCTCGGACGAATACTACTGGGGGTAGAGCACTGTTAAGGCTAGGGGGTCATCCCGACTTACCAACCCTTTGCAAACTCCGAATACCAGTAAGTACTATCCGGGAGACACACGGCGGGTGCTAACGTCCGTCGTGGAGAGGGAAACAACCCAGACCGCCAGCTAAGGTCCCAAATTACTACTAAGTGGGAAACGATGTGGGAAGGCTCAGACAGCCAGGATGTTGGCTTAGAAGCAGCCATCATTTAAAGAAAGCGTAATAGCTCACTGGTCGAGTCGGCCTGCGCGGAAGATGTAACGGGGCTAAGTAGTAAACCGAAGCTGCGGCAATGCACTTTAGTGCATTGGGTAGGGGAGCGTTCTGTAAGCGGTTGAAGGTGTGTGGTAACGCATGCTGGACGTATCAGAAGTGCGAATGCTGACATGAGTAACGATAAAGGGGGTGAAAAACCTCCTCGCCGGAAGACCAAGGGTTCCTGTCCAACGTTAATCGGGGCAGGGTAAGTCGACCCCTAAGGCGAGGCCGAAAGGCGTAGTCGATGGGAAACGGGTTAATATTCCCGTACTTCTTACAATTGCGATGGGGGGACGGAGAAGGCTAGGTGGGCCTGGCGACGGTTGTCCAGGTTCAAGTGCGTAGGCTGAGAAGTTAGGTAAATCCGGTTTCTCTTAAGGCTGAGACACGACGTCGAGCATCTACGGATGTGAAGTCATTGATGCCATGCTTCCAGGAAAAGCCTCTAAGCTTCAGATTGTAAGGAATCGTACCCCAAACCGACACAGGTGGTCGGGTAGAGAATACCAAGGCGCTTGAGAGAACTCGGGTGAAGGAACTAGGCAAAATGGTACCGTAACTTCGGGAGAAGGTACGCTCTCGACGGTGAAGTCCCTCGCGGATGGAGCTATTGAGAGTCGCAGATACCAGGTGGCTGCAACTGTTTATTAAAAACACAGCACTGTGCAAAATCGCAAGATGACGTATACGGTGTGACGCCTGCCCGGTGCCGGAAGGTTAATTGATGGGGTTAGACTTCGGTCGAAGCTCTTGATCGAAGCCCCGGTAAACGGCGGCCGTAACTATAACGGTCCTAAGGTAGCGAAATTCCTTGTCGGGTAAGTTCCGACCTGCACGAATGGCGTAATGATGGCCACGCTGTCTCCACCCGAGACTCAGTGAAATTGAAATCGCTGTGAAGATGCAGTGTACCCGCGGCTAGACGGAAAGACCCCGTGAACCTTTACTACAGCTTGGCACTGAACATTGACCCTACATGTGTAGGATAGGTGGGAGGCTTTGAAGCGCAGTCGCTAGATTGCGTGGAGCCGTCCTTGAAATACCACCCTTGTAGTGTTGATGTTCTAACGTCGACCCCTAATCGGGGTTGCGGACAGTGCCTGGTGGGTAGTTTGACTGGGGCGGTCTCCTCCCAAAGCGTAACGGAGGAGCACGAAGGTGGGCTAATCACGGTTGGACATCGTGAGGTTAGTGCAATGGCATAAGCCCGCTTGACTGCGAGAATGACAATTCGAGCAGGTGCGAAAGCAGGTCATAGTGATCCGGTGGTTCTGAATGGAAGGGCCATCGCTCAACGGATAAAAGGTACTCCGGGGATAACAGGCTGATACCGCCCAAGAGTTCATATCGACGGCGGTGTTTGGCACCTCGATGTCGGCTCATCACATCCTGGGGCTGAAGTCGGTCCCAAGGGTATGGCTGTTCGCCATTTAAAGTGGTACGCGAGCTGGGTTTAGAACGTCGTGAGACAGTTCGGTCCCTATCTGCCGTGGGCGTTGGAGAATTGAAAGGGGCTGCTCCTAGTACGAGAGGACCGGAGTGGACGAACCTCTGGTGTTCGGGTTGTGTCGCCAGACGCATTGCCCGGTAGCTAAGTTCGGGATCGATAACCGCTGAAAGCATCTAAGCGGGAAGCGAGCCTTGAGATGAGTTCTCCCTGATACTTTAAGTATCCTAAAGGGTTGTCGTAGACTACGACGTTGATAGGCAGGGTGTGTAAGCGTTGTGAGGCGTTGAGCTAACCTGTACTAATTGCCCGTGAGGCTTAACCATACAACACCCAAGGGGTTTTGATGGACTC
>NZ_JAWOTD010000049.1:0-2476 GCF_033338715.1 Vibrio sp. Vb1337
CAAAAACTCTTGCAATGCATGCTCTGATTTTTTTAAGCGCTCCTCGAGTTGTTGAGAGTTAATAGTCAGCCACGTTGCTGCATTTTGAGTCACTACGAGCTTGGCTTCGAAGTTGGCATCAATATAGGCCTGACCAACCGCGTTCGCGACTCTTGTTGCTAACTTTGGATCGGCAGAACGAAAGCTAATTCGCACTAACTGTGTGTTTCGAACAGGTTCAATTTCTAGCTTTCTTTTGAAGGCTTGAAGCGCTTGATAGTAAGACTCGGAGTATTGTGATGTCTCTTTTGGGCTAGGAGAAACATTCAATAAATCTTGTACTAACGGGACTGCTTTGATGTCGTCGATTTTTTGTTTTAGTCCACCAGAGCTCGTAAATTCAGGGTGTTGAGTTAAATTCAGTTCATTAATGACTTTGTCGGCAATGTGGTTGGATTTCAGAATAGCGATTTGTGTTTGAAAGTACTCTTTCTTGGTCGTATCTACGCCATACACTTCTTCAATTGACAGCGCACTTTTTTGCTCTTCTTGAATCAATAACGTTGCTGTTGCTTGGTAAATAGATGTTTTGGAGTAGATGTACCAAGTGCACGTCAATGAGAATATAAGCGTGAACGCAGCAATGCTAAGCCAGTTTTTTTTCAGCGTTTTAAAGTGATGGCCAAAACGAATCAGTTCCACTTTGTTCATCTGGAAATTGTTGGGATGAGTTCCGTTCATTTGATTACCTGTCACTAGAAGAAGCTCTGATCAATAAAGACAATGTCGCCTGGTTCAACCGTGCGCTGCATACTCACGCCTTCTACGGTTTTGCCAGTTTTATGTTTGGTTAAGTTAATGCTTTTACGTGAAGCTCTATCGGTGAGCCCGCCAGCTAGTGCGATGGCTTTTTCTATCGTCAGTCCTGGTCGATACTCAAATCCTCCGGGTTTACGAACTTCGCCATTGACGTAAAACAAACGGAAGTAATTGATTGTCACCATGACTTTCGGGTTGATTAGATAGTCACCTTTTAAGCCCGTTTCGATTTCGTACTTGAGCTGTTTTGGCGTTTTATTGATCGCTTTGATTCGTCCAAGGTAAGGGTAATCAAAGTAACCATCTGACGTGATGAGGATGTTTTTAATAGAAAGATCTTCCTCCCCGTAAACTTGCACTGAAATAGTGTCACCAGTATCGAGTAGGTAATCTTGTTCGTTTGAATTCGCGCTAACAAAAGTACTGAAAAGTAGCAGAGCTAGGCCAATTAACTTGAATAATGGATTCATTAACATTCCTTGTTACAACGAAAATTGCGCGCTTAACGTCCAGACATTTTGGTCGTAGCTATAACCTGAACGATTGGATGTTTTGTCTTGATATTGCCAATCCGCTTTCAATTGAATCCAGCGTCTAATTTGATAATCAACGCCAGCGGAAAGGGTATATCGTTCGTCGTTTCTCGTGATGCCGGTGTAATCATCTTCTTGATAAATGCCACCTAAACGAGTGGCTAAATAGCTGTTCCAATCGTGTTTGATATCTAGGCGATAACGAGTCTGTAAGTTGTAGTCACCATCTTGGTCAGGGTTGACGGCTGCTTGGGTAGTTTTGACCGTCACCAACGTTTGCTCTTGTGGTAGCCATTCAAATCCGATATCCCAGCTAAAGCCTTTGAAGGTTTCTCGTTGTTCACTATCAAAGTCTTTAACTTGATAGCCAAGCCTTGCGATACCTTGGGTTTTCCCCGATATTTCCCACTCAGCACCGGTGTAGTAAAAGCCGGTGTCGCTGTCTTTTGATGCAGCGCGAGGGTTTTTATTAAGGTACTCGGTGAAGACTTGTTTTGTCCCAACTAACCAATAGGTTTTAGGAGTCGCTCTAAGGTAAAACTCAACGTGGGCGTTTGGGGCGCGGAAGTCGTTGTACTTAGTTTTTGCGTTGGGCTTGCCAGGTAAACCGTTACGATAATTTTGGTAAGTTTTATCGCTGTAGCCTAAGCCAAATTCGAATCGTCCTTTCGCACCAGCAGAGCCAAACACGTAGTTGGTTTTCAAATCATTACGGTAAAACTCGATAGGTGAATCGAGAAGGTTACCTTGTCCTTCAGTGATGTCTTCACCGCGGATTTCATGCAATGCCTGAAAACGATAATCCACGACTAAACGATGACGATGATTGAATTCAAAAAAATTGGTGAACTGAAAGGTATGGTCATCGTAATCATTCTTATCGTCCGAAGAAAAGCCCGCTTTTAGCTTGTACTGAATATCTGCGCGATATTGATTGCGCTCGATACGTGCCAACAAGCTAGGCTCTAGTCCCCAAATGTTTACGGATTCTATATCTTGAGATTTTTCCGCTTTGTTTATGTTGTCGTCGCCTTCGTAGAAGGCTTTGACCAATGGGATAAACTCAATGCCAGATTCAGTTTGATACGCCATTGGCTCTGCTAATGTAGCTGTTGAACAAAGGGCAAGCGCAAGTGCTGGAGTTG
>NZ_JAWOTD010000050.1:0-2288 GCF_033338715.1 Vibrio sp. Vb1337
TTCCTCCTTAGCTCAGTTGGTAGAGCGACGGACTGTTAATCCGCAGGTCGCTGGTTCGAGCCCAGCAGGAGGAGCCACTTTTAAAGCCGCATCACTTGATGCGGCTTTTTTGTATCTGCTTTATACGTCATTTCTCACTTTCCCATTTATCTGCACTTCATTTCTAAACATCAGCGAACATTAAATCCTTTCTTCAAAAACACTTATTTCACGCTAAAAATTTAATCCTCATCGTAATTTCAATACGCATTAGTATCCGAGCATATTCATCTTCACTAAGATGCCCGAGTTATTACATTTCTTCTTTTAGCTATGCCTTGCATAGTGATAACACTTTATTTGTGAGCTAAATATGAAACTAAAAACTCAAGCCTATTTATTATCTGCGATCATATTGCTAGCTCTCCTAGCTCTGACCGCAACGGGCTTATGGACACTTCGCGTCGCAAGTAACCTTGATAACAAAGCTCGAGTTACTGAGCTATTTAAAAGTGCGTACAGCATACTTACCGAAGTAGAAAAGATGGCTATCGAAGGCAAAATGCCGGAAGACGAAGCGAAAGCATTAGCCACTCGCCTACTTCGTAACAATATCTACAAAGACAACGAATACGTTTATGTCGCAGATGAAAATATGATGTTCATCGCCGCACCACTAGACCCTCAACTGCACGGAACCAGCTTCCATGACTTTAGAGATGGCAGTGGTAATAGCGTAGGCCAACTCATTCTAGATGTATTGGGGCACAAAACAGGTCAGATCGTTGAATATACCTGGAGCCAAAAACAAGCTGATGGCAGCATTGAAGAAAAACACTCGATAGCAGAAAAAACACCACACTGGGGCTGGGTTGTCGGTACAGGTATTGGCTTTAATGAAGTTAACGCACGTTTTTGGTCGACAGCACAATGGCAGCTTGTGCTGTGTCTGATTATCGCGGGAAGTATTCTAAGTGGCCTGATCATTTCGATTCGCAAAATGCTTAATCTACTTGGTGGAGAGCCTAACGACGTGCGTAAAGCAGTTCAAGCTGTCGCTCAAGGAGACATTCAGACCAGTTTTGATACTGTGGCACCGAGAGGAAGTATCTATCGTGCCGTGCAAGATATGAGTCAATCACTAGCTACCATGGTGACAAACCTAGAGAAGTCTATGCATGCACTGCGCGCAGAGTTGTTTGCCGTAGAGTCTCGATCAAATTCGATTGCCGATCTTACCGTATCTCAGCAGCAATCAACGGCTATGATTGCCACTGCGATGACTGAAATGGCATCTTCAGCCAACCATGTTGCCAATTCAGCAAGCGACACCGTAAACAATACGGACGAGGCAGACAAACAAAGCCAACATACTCAGAAACTCATTCATAACACGGTTGAAAACATTCAAGGTTTAGCTTCTCAATTAAATACTGCGAGTAAAGCGGTCGCCGATCTAGATCAGGATGTAAATAATATTGTAAAAGTGCTCGATGTGATTGGTGATATTGCAGAGCAAACAAACCTATTGGCACTCAATGCAGCCATTGAAGCAGCACGTGCTGGAGAACAAGGCCGAGGCTTCGCAGTCGTTGCTGATGAGGTACGCAACCTAGCAGGACGCACACAAGACAGCACAAAAGAGATTCAGTATATGATCTCCAATCTGCAAGAAGGCTCTCGCAATGCCATTCACACAATGGAAATATGTGCAGAAACCAGTGAAAGCACTGTTACAGAGTCTAAGAATGCCTCTGAAGCTCTACAGCAAATTGTAACGGCGTTAGAATCTATCACCACAATGAGTCAGCAGATCGCTACTGCTGCCGCTGAGCAGACGCAGGTTAGCGATGATATTGCGCTACGCATAAACCTTATCGAGGAAAGCGGAAGCCAACTCAACTCTGTCGTAACCGAGAGCCAATCAAGTACTCAAAGTTTAGCTTCACTAGCGAATGAGCTAGAAGGTTGGGTAAACAAGTTCTCAGTAAAGCACTAGTTTAAAGTCAATTGTTCAATAAAAAGCACTTTTTCAGACGTGCTTTTTTGTTTTTATCGCCTTTATTTTGCAAGTGAACACACTATCAATGTTAAAACATCGCTTAAAGCATGGCGCATTGCTGCTAAAAACGCATAAAAACAGCCCACTCCGAGCACAAATTCATCAAACGATATTTTATTTTAATTTTATTGTTGACCTGAAAGCCGAAAAGCCTTTTAATACACCTCGTCGCCCGGATAGCTCAGTCGGTAGAGCAGAGGATTGAAAATCCTCGTGTCGGTGGTTCGATTCCGCCTCCGGGCACCAC
>NZ_JAWOTD010000051.1:0-2247 GCF_033338715.1 Vibrio sp. Vb1337
TAAGATGTATTCGAGTAGCGATAACATTAGTTTGTGAATCTAAAGTATTGCTCTGAGGAATCCCCTAATGATTTTGATAAAAATCATCAAGTTAAGGTAGATGCACATCTTGTCGTATGATCAAATGGTTCTGCGAAAAATCAATAACCAGACAACAAGATGTGCGAACTCGATATTTTACACGACTCTCTTTACCAATTCTGCCCCGAATTACACTTAAAACGACTCAACAGCTTAACGTTGGCTTGCCACGCCTTACTTGACTGTAAAACTCTCACTCTTACCGAACTTGGCCGTAACCTGCCAACCAAAGCGAGAACAAAACATAACATCAAACGAATCGACCGATTGTTAGGTAATCGTCACCTCCACAAAGAGCGACTCGCTGTATACCGTTGGCATGCTAGCTTTATCTGTTCGGGCAATACGATGCCCATTGTACTTGTTGACTGGTCTGATATTCGTGAGCAAAAACGGCTTATGGTATTGCGAGCTTCAGTCGCACTACACGGTCGTTCTGTTACTCTTTATGAGAAAGCGTTCCCGCTTTCAGAGCAATGTTCAAAGAAAGCTCATGACCAATTTCTAGCCGACCTTGCGAGCATTCTACCGAGTAACACCACACCGCTCATTGTCAGTGATGCTGGCTTTAAAGTGCCATGGTATAAATCCGTTGAGAAGCTGGGTTGGTACTGGTTAAGTCGAGTAAGAGGAAAAGTACAATATGCAGACCTAGGAGCGGAAAACTGGAAACCTATCAGCAACTTACATGATATGTCATCTAGTCACTCAAAGACTTTAGGCTATAAGAGGCTGACTAAAAGCAATCCAATCTCATGCCAAATTCTATTGTATAAATCTCGCTCTAAAGGCCGAAAAAATCAGCGCTCGACACGGACTCATTGTCACCACCCGTCACCTAAAATCTACTCAGCGTCGGCAAAGGAGCCATGGATTCTAGCAACTAACTTACCTGTTGAAATTCGAACACCCAAACAACTTGTTAATATCTATTCGAAGCGAATGCAGATTGAAGAAACCTTCCGAGACTTGAAAAGTCCTGCCTACGGACTAGGCCTACGCCATAGCCGAACGAGCAGCTCAGAGCGTTTTGATATCATGCTGCTAATCGCCCTGATGCTTCAACTAACATGTTGGCTTGCGGGCGTTCATGCTCAGAAACAAGGTTGGGACAAGCACTTCCAGGCTAACACAGTCAGAAATCGAAACGTACTCTCAACAGTTCGCTTAGGCATGGAAGTTTTGCGGCATTCTGGCTACACAATAACAAGGGAAGACTCACTCGTGGCTGCAACCCTGCTTACTCAAAATCTATTCACACATGGTTACGTTTTGGGGAAATTATGAGGGGATCTCTCAGAACTTAGCACCATTGAAGCTTAAAAGCTCACGGACAAAATCTTCGTCAGCTAAACAAGAGAGTTTAATATTAAAAGAGTGTATTCGGTGAGGGTATTTTTCAAGAGAAAATCGAATTTGTTGTAAAGCGAGAGTTTGAATAAACGTGTTGTCTATAATGGAAAAGAATACATCGTTGTTTATGTTACTCTTATCAAAAGTGCTTATCTTAGACAAAGTTTCGTAATATTGAATCTCTTGGCTTCTAGGACAGAGGATAGGTTGTACTAACGTTTTTATATCAAAGTCAGTCAATTTGAAGCTAGGTAGGTAAGGCATATTCCTTTTCATATTATCCACTTTATCCGTTTACTATTACTATGTTTGACTCACACTTAAACATCGTTTCATATTCTATATCTAAAGTTATTACGTCAGGAAATTAAGAATTATAATACCTCTATAAATAATATTTAATGTTCATTAAGCACCATCGTAAAAACAGGTGCCTAATGAACGATGATAGAAATTTATTTCGCAACAACAGACAGTTCTACGTCGAATTCTTCACGACCACTGATGCTGAAATAGTATTGTCCCATTTTGATCGACCCGTCTTCATTTTTTGGGATTGAAATCGTTTCGTTACTGCCATGGGTGTAGTTCGACCATTCGTACTCGAAGTAGTGGCATACTTTGTCGTAACAAGCGTATAGATCGGCATCACCAGTGCCGGAGATAGACACTTCCAGTTGATTATAACTTTCTGAAACATCGACAAAGAAGAGCGTTTCAGAGAACTTTTTGCCGCTTACTTGGATGCTGGTATTGAGTTCGATTTTCTTAGGCTTCTCTTTCGGTTTTGGCTGAGAAATATCCGAATCGTCA
>NZ_JAWOTD010000052.1:0-2145 GCF_033338715.1 Vibrio sp. Vb1337
TGTTGTCGTAATCTTTGCTCAATAAGCCGGACAATCGAGCTTGCTCTTGAAGGCTGTCACAGCAGACGATAATGGGTGTTTTTGACGTTGATTGAGTCATGCACATTCCTTGTTAATATCTCACTCACTAAAGGAGATAAAACAAGGAATGTGCCAACTCCGATTAACTGGCGATGAGATGTTCTTTGAAGAAAGCTAAGGTACGTTCCCAAGCAAGAGCCGCTTCCTCGGGTGCGTAACGTGCGGTTGAGTCGTTGTGGAAACCATGATTGACGTTTTCATACATCAAAGCTTGGTACTTCGCACCTGAAGCAATCAACTGCTGCTCGTACGAAGGCCAAGTGTCATTCACACGTTTATCCAACCCTGCGAAATGCAACATTAATGGGCCTTTCACTTGTTTTTGAATCTCTTCTGCAGCGGGTGTTCCATAAAAAGGTACGCCTGCATCGAGCTCATTTGGCATAACTGCTGCCAGCATATTGACGACATAACCACCAAAACAGAAACCAACCGCGCCAAGCTTGCCGTTTCCATGTTCGTGCTGTTTGATAAATTTAGCGGCCGCTATAAAGTCTTGCTCAATCTTGGCTCTGTCCATCTCTTTTTGCATTGCTCGCCCTTCATCATCATTTCCCGGATACCCACCTAACGGGTAGAGAGCATCGGGAGCAAAGGCGATAAAACCATCTTTCGCTAGTCGTCTCGCGACGTCTTTAATGTAAGGGTTGAGGCCACGGTTTTCATGAATCACCAAAACCGTTGGTGATTTGATGGTCTTTTTCTGAGGCATCACCAAGTAACCACGCCCTTCACCATGCCCATTCGGCGACGAAAAGGTTTCGTACGTGGCTTTGATTTCAGGATCATTGAAGGAGACTTGCTCGGCAAGCGCGTAATTTGGTGTCAGCGCGTCAACCAGTGCGGTCATGCTAAACCCTAGCACCGCAAGGTCACCAAGCCGATTAAGAAATTCTCGGCGCGAGATCTTTCCGTGCGCGTATTCGTCGTACCAATCGAAGGCTTCTTGCGGGATGGGGTGAGCCGCCTTTTCACTTGACGTCGTGTGCTTTAGCATTATCCATGTCCTCATTTCTTATCGAAAAGTAAACCCATCACCGCAATGGTGATGTTTATGCTAACCAGCAAAGAGAGACTTGTGGTGATAAATTCATCACTGACGAGCATACACAAACAATAGATAAAGGATTCCGATCCAACAACTTTGTATCTTTAGGCAGTCATGCAATCAGTTCGCTGCGCAATACGACGCCCAGTACGAAAATGCACGTTCAAAAGCTTGTTCTCTGTCATGCATTTCAGCAAACAAGACAACCGCTATGGTAGCTAACACCGTGTTCGCCATTTGATTCATGTCGGTTTCTTCTGTACCAAATGGACAAGCCGTAGGCATTGGCACCTCTGACAGCATTTGCTCTGTCCAGTAGTGAGATGTCACGCCACTGGTTTGACTAAGCCATACTGTCTGGCTTACTTTCGGGTTGTATTCGGACTCACCCGACTGGCCTTTAAACGACACCACAGCATGCGCCGTTTGGCCAATTTCGTGCTCGACTTCAGCGTGGAGCTGCTGGAAACCAGGATGGAAGCTACCACGAATACCGACGGTCGCCTGCCCAGGGTTCAGTGCTCGAACCACGGTATTAATCGGCGTTCTAAGCCCATAACGATTCTTCCAACCGATCATAGTTTCTGCTTGCGGCGCAAACGCACTCAGCGGTAGATACACAATGTTTTGTGTTTCTAACACACGCTTTGCGTCTTCTGCTGATTCCGCTTTCTTGATAGCAAACTTGTCGAGGTAATCTTCTGCGTGTAAACGACCAGATTGGCGGTCGTGATAGCCGTGCATCAATACTTTATGACCGTTGTCAGCAAGGATTTTCGCTGCCAACAGGTGCCAAGGCTGACCTGCCGCCTCACGTTTGCCTGCGTAACATGGCCAGTCAATGTCTGCGCCAATGGCAGGCATGCGGGATTGGAATGCTTTCACAAAGCCAGCGATTTCTTGTTGAGTCTCGTTCTGTACACGAATCAGCATCAATAACATTGCCATCTGATCGTCGTCGCACTCACCGTTTAGGTATTCATCCATAACTCGAAACGCTTGGTCAAAGTTCAGTG
>NZ_JAWOTD010000053.1:0-2018 GCF_033338715.1 Vibrio sp. Vb1337
AAGGCTTGGTCTGCAATGCTGCTTTCAACCACAGGCGCGTCGTTCACCGCATTCACGGTGACGTTGACCGTCGCTTGATCAGTCAGCGCACCATCGGTGATGGTGTAAGTGATTTCAGCGTCACCATGGAAGTTCTCAGCCGGTGTGAACACCAGTTTGCCATCAACAATCTCAACTGTACCTTGGTTACTCGACACAGACGCTGATTGGATAGACAGCGTATCGCCATCAATATCGGTGTCGTTTGGTAGGACATCAATCGTCACTGGCGTGTCTTCGTCAGTAACAGCTGTATCATCTTTTGCCACTGGCGCATCGTTGACTGGTGTGACATCGACGTTCACCGTGGTGGACTCCGATACCCCACCCGACGTAACGATGTAGGTGAAGCTGTCTGTACCGTGGTAGTTGTCGTTCGGCGTGTAAGTGACGCTGCCGTCCGGGTTGACCGAGACCGTGCCGTTCGCTGGACCGTTATTGCTATCCAGCGACACCACTTTATCGTCGCCTTCGAACGTGTCGTTACCTAAAACCTTGATGATGGTCGGCGTGTCTTCCACAACCGTCGCGTTGTCTGCCACGATGTCCGCCACAGGCGCTACCGTGAAGTTCACCGTTTGGCTAACGCTTTCGCCGCTTGGATCGGTGGCCGTAAAGGTCAGCGCTTCTGAGCCGTTCCAGTCTGCGGTTGGAGTGAACGTAGCAATACCATTGACGATTGCCACTTGAATGTTGCTATTACCAGAGACGCTAAACGTTAACTCGCCATCCACGTTATCCACATCACTGAAGGCAGTATTTAGATCGATGCTGTATGGCGTAAAGTCTTCTGCCAAGGTTTGGTCTGCGAGGTTGCTTTCAACCACAGGCGTGTCGTTCACCGCATTCACGGTGACGTTGACCGTCGCTTGGTCAGTCAGCGAACCATCGGTAACGGTGTAAGTGATTTCAGCGTCACCATGGAAGTTCTCGGCTGGCGTGAAGACCAATTTACCATCAACAATCTCAACTGTGCCTTGCGCTTCAGGTACGGACGCCGATTGGATAGACAGCGTATCGCCATCAATGTCAGTATCGTTTGGCAGAACATCAATCGTCACTGGCGTGTCTTCGTCAGTAACAGCGGTATCATCGTTTGCCACTGGCGCGTCATTGACTGGCGTCACATCGACGTTCACCGTGGTGGACTCTGATACCCCACTGGACGTGACGATGTAGGTGAAGCTGTCTGTACCGTGGTAGTTGTCGTTTGGCGTGTAGGTTACGCTACCATCCGGGTTGACCGAGACCGTGCCGTTGGCTGGGCCGTTATTGGTATCCAGCGACACCACTTTGTCGTCGCCTTCGAACGTGTCGTTATCTAAGACCTTGATGATGGTTGGCGTGTCTTCCACCACCGTCGCGTTGTCTGCCACGATGTCCGCCACAGGCGCTACTGTGAAGTTCACCGTTTGGCTAACGCTTTCACCGCTTGGATCGGTCGCCGTAAAGGTCAGCGCTTCTGAGCCGTTCCAGTCTGCGGTTGGAGTGAACGTAGCAATACCATTGACGATTGCCACTTGAATGTTGCTATTACCAGAGACGCTAAACGTTAACTCGCCATCCACGTTATCCACATCACTGAAGGCAGTATTTAGATCGATGCTGTATGGCGTAAAGTCTTCTGCCAAGGTTTGGTCTGCAATGCTGCTCTCAACCACTGGCGTGTCGTTTACGGCATTTACGGTGACGTTGACCGTCGCTTGGTCAGTCAGCGAACCATCGGTAACGGTGTAAGTGATTTCGGCGTCACCATGGAAGTTCTCAGCCGGTGTGAACACCAACTTGCCGTCAACAATTTCAACTGTCCCTTGGTCACTCGGCACAGACGCCGATTGGATAGACAGCGTATCGCCATCGATATCAGTATCGTTTGGCAAGACATCAATCGTCACTGGCGTGTCTTCGTCAGTAACGGCATTGTCATTGGTCGCCACTGGCGCATCATTCACTGGTGTGACATCGACGTTCACCGTGGT
>NZ_JAWOTD010000054.1:0-1991 GCF_033338715.1 Vibrio sp. Vb1337
GCAGCAACTTTACCGATACCAGATTGTAGTAGCACTACATCTACATCGTTAATTTGACCAGAGAAAAACGTACAACCTGCTTTGTTTACGGTTTGGCAGTTTGTCATAGCTTCTTTCAGGATGGTCACTTCTTGTTCCATCGCACCGATGATACCAACTTTCATAACACTCTCTTTAGGTAAAATATTTAATCGGCGAGAGTATAGCACTCCCTGTCAGCAGTTTTCTATTTGATGAGTTCTGCTTTAGAAAGTTCGGTTCGTAATTGCTCGGCCCGTTTTCGATTGACGCCAAAGTCGGAATACCCTACGCGTGATTCTGAACGCACGATCAGAGTATTCCCGTCGATCTTTAATTCGAGATCATCCACGAAGCGCATGATTTTAGAAGTGCATTCAATGCGCAGATAATTGCCATCTTTCTCTGCTGTTTTAGCCCCCGATAGTTGCAGTGCTGCTTGCTCAATTGCATCCAATGTGGCGGATTCGGTGAGAGTAAAAGATTCGAGGTGGTGTTCTTCTCGTTGGTCTTGTGTTGAAACGCAGTTAGGTTTGTTTCCACATGGGGTTTGAGTTCTATCTGGCATCGAAGTGCCTCCTTGGCTGCATGCGGTTAAGCCGAGAAAAGTGATGAGCATCAGAGCGGCTTTTCTCATGAGTTCTATTCCTTCACAGAGGAATTTAATTATATGTAATAAAAGAAAAAAGGATCCAATCTTTGGATCCTTTTTGAGTGTTGGTACGACGCTATACGTTTAAGTAATCAAGAATGCCTTCTGCTGCTTTTCGTCCTTCATCAATGGCGGTTACCACTAAATCAGAACCACGAACTGCGTCTCCCCCAGCAAAGATCTTTTCATTGCTGGTTTGATATTGAAACTCTTGGTTGTTGGGTGCTTTGATTCGTCCCCATTGATCAAGTTCAACATTGAACGGAGTCAGCCAGTCCATTTGATGAGGTTGGAAACCAAATGCCATGATGACAGCATCGGCAGGCAGTACGTGTTCACTTCCTTCTACGGGTTCTGGGCGACGGCGACCTGCGTCATCAGGCTCGCCTAAAGCAGTTTTGACCACTTTCACGCCTGAAACTTTGCCATACGCATCAACCTCAATACCTAAAGGCTGAAGGTTAAACATGAACTTCACGCCCTCTTCTTTGGCATTTTTCACTTCTCGACGGGAGCCTGGCATGTTTTCTTCATCACGACGGTAGGCACAAATCACGTTAGATGCGCCTTGACGGATCGAAGTTCGCACGCAGTCCATCGCGGTATCACCACCACCAAGCACTACGACTTTTTTGCCAGCCATATCGATAAACGGTTGGTTATGTTCTAGCTCCATAACCTTATAGGTATTGGAAATCAAAAATGGTAGGGCGTCATAAACGCCCGGCGCGTCTTCATTTTCCAAACCCGCGCGCATGTATTTGTATGTGCCCACACCTAAGAAAACCGCATCGTATTCATCAAGCAGTTCTTGCATCTGCACATCTTGGCCGACTTCCACATTCATGCGGAACTCAACGCCCATTTCGGTAAATACCCGACGACGATTTTCCATGACCCCTTTTTCCAATTTGAAAGAAGGAATACCAAAGGTAAGTAGGCCACCAATTTCTGGGTAACGGTCAAACACCACAGGTTTTACACCGTTGCGAACTAAAATGTCTGCTGCTGCCAAACCAGCAGGGCCAGCGCCGATGATTGCCACCTTTTTATCCGTCCACTCCACTTTGGACATGTCAGGTTTCCAGCCCATTTCAAAGGCTTTGTCGGTGATGTACTTTTCAATGTTTCCGATCGTGACTGCACCAAAATCATCATTTAGTGTGCACGAACCCTCACACAAACGGTCTTGCGGACACACACGGCCACACACTTCAGGCAAGCTGTTGGTTTGGTGTGAAAGTTCCACGGCTTCTAAAATTCGGCCTTCATTCGCCAGTTTTAGCCACTGGGGAATGTAGTTATGGACGGGGCACTTCCA
>NZ_JAWOTD010000055.1:0-1979 GCF_033338715.1 Vibrio sp. Vb1337
CATGGCGGAATATTCAACTTTGGTAAACGAGATACCACCAGCAATCTGAATATGGGCAGCTTTCAATTGCCGTACTCAAGTCTATTAGTATTGATTGAATTGGGGTTACTGCATAGCACAGAACTGGAATCAGGAGAGATCGGCATTGAAACGCCATTGATACTGGCATATCAAGGCAAGAATTTGTCTCTGCAAGTGAATACGAAGGGCATCCGTCTGCTGTACTACCGTTTCACGCCGACGGGTAACGAACTGTGCAAACTGCTTGGCAACAAGCCAAACTCCCAGTACTACGATCAAATGCTCGCCTTGTTAAATCAAAAGTTTAGCGTAAGCACCGAAGCAAGCAGCAGCGTGAACTATACCGTTTAGTTTCGCTCTAGGAGCTTTAGGTCACCTATGATCTAAAAGCTCCTCAAGCAGTACACTAGGCTTTTGGCTACCTATGATCCAAAAGCTGAGTTAACTAATCACACGACGTTGTTTAAGCTCGTTCAAACACAATTCAACCAACTCTTCGACGCTCTTCTCGCCTGCTGGCAAATCAATTTCTGGATTGATTGGCGCTTGATATTCTGAATCAATACCCGTGAAATTTGGGATCTCACCTGCTCGCGCTTTTTTGTATAAACCTTTTGGATCTCGGCCTTCACACACTTCGAGAGATGCATTCACAAACACTTCAATGAACTCACCTTCGGGCAGTAAATCGCGAACGAGTTGACGCTCAGCACGGTGAGGAGAAATGAACGCGGACAACACAATCAAACCCGCATCTGCCATCAGTTTCGCCAACTCGCCAATACGACGAATATTTTCACGGCGATCTTGTTCAGAAAAGCCTAGATCACTACACAGGCCATGACGAACATTATCACCGTCCAACAAATAAGTGTGGTCGCCCAACTCAGCTAAACGATTCTCCAGCGCGCCCGCGACGGTTGACTTACCTGCACCAGATAAACCAGTAAACCAAAGCACTGCTGGTTTCTGTTTTTTCAGCTCAGCACGAAACTGTTTATCAACCGTGTGCTGATGCCAGACAATGTTTTCATCTTTTACCGGTGTTTCAGCGGTCATAACGAATCCTCGTATTTATCGGAATTAAAACGGAAAGAAGACCGGAATCAATGTCAGTACCAATACGGAATACACAATCGAAATCGGCACACCAATTCGCACATAGTCGGTCAATTTGTAATTACCTACACTGTAAACCAACAAGTTGGTTTGATACCCGTAGGGAGAAATAAAGCTCGCGCTTGCGCCAAACAATACCGCCATAATAAATGGCATCGGATCCACTCCGTACCCGACAGCCATGCTATAGCCAATCGGAAATGCTAACGCGGCAGCGGCATTGTTGGTCACCAATTCAGTCAGCACCAAGGTCATGATGTATGTGGCCACCAGCGCACCAAATACGCCCCAGCCGTTAAACGCTTCGATAAACATCTCGCCCATCCTGACGGACAAGCCCGATGAAATCATCAGCTGCGCAATAGAGAGCGCAGAGCCCACAATCACCACAATATCAATGGGAAAACGGCGGCGAAGCTCAGAGATTTGCACTATGCCAAACGCAATGAGTGCAATGATGTATACCGCGAGCCCTTTAATGATCGGCACAAGTTCTAGTAGTGCACAGGCGATAACCGCAGCAAAACCAATCAACACAATCGTCGATTTATTGGAGTCCAAACGTGCGCTGGAATCTAAGTCGTGCACTAACACAAATTCTTTACGGTGCGCTCGACGCTCAGATTCGAAACGCTTGCCCGGCACCAACACTAAAGTATCGCCCGGAGCTAAGGTAATACTGCCCAACCCACCTTCCAAACGCTCATGCCCACGACGAATGGCGACAACAACCGCATCAAAACGATCGCGGAAGCGGCTTTCTTTCAAGGTCTTATGGCAGAAGGTTGCAGATGAGCTGACCACCACTTCAATAAAGTTTTGACCATTCAAATGCTGTT
>NZ_JAWOTD010000056.1:0-1976 GCF_033338715.1 Vibrio sp. Vb1337
ATACCGTCATCGTGATGCGTGGGGTAAAGATGTTGCGGTTGGTAAGACGCTGGTTTCTAGTGCACTTATTGGCCGAGTAGTAGCCGTCTTAGGTCGCGAACTGTGTGAAGTGCCTGTCGGCTTCAAGTGGTTTGTCGATGGCCTTTACACTGGCAAGTTTGGTTTTGGTGGTGAAGAGAGCGCTGGTGCCTCTTTCCTACGTAAAGATGGAACACCATGGTCAACAGACAAAGACGGCATCTTACTATGTTTGTTAGCGGCAGAGATTACTGCGGTAACGGGTAAAAACCCACAAGAGTACTACGAAGAGCTTGCCGCTAAACACGGTGAGTCTAAGTACAATCGTATTCAAGCTGTAGCGAATGGACCTCAAAAAGATGTGTTGAAGAAACTGTCGCCAGAAATGGTTGCAGCAGAAACACTGGCAGGTGATCCGATTACGGCGCGTCTAACACACGCTCCTGGTAACGGTGCGGCGATTGGCGGATTGAAAGTGACGACTGAAAATGGTTGGTTTGCTGCTCGTCCATCGGGTACGGAAGACATCTACAAAATCTATTGTGAGAGCTTCAAGGGTGAAGAACACCTAAAACAAATTGAAGCTGAAGCACAAGAGATTGTGAATCAAGTATTTGCAGCTGCAGGTTTGTAATTAAACCTACTCTGACAAAAAGGCGACCAGATGGTCGCCTTTTTTACAACTCGTCGTTAACTCTCTATTTATGAGCCTTTGGATTTTGTGGCCAATTATCTGGCACGATAAACCAGAACTCGCCATCTGCTGTTTGTGCATGCTCAAATCGCTCCATTGGTTTTTCAATCGGCTGAGAAAAATCATCCGTACCAATAGCCCAGTAGGGTTTGCTTAAGTGGTAAAGCGGTTTATTGATCAAACTCCATTGGCTTTGATAACACCAATATCCACTGATTTGGCTTGGATTGAGAGCAAAGCCTAAGCACTCTTTCGGTGGTACTTCATTAGAAAATGGATTGATGTAAAGTCGCCCTTGCATCAACAAGCGTTCCTTTGGAGACTGATCCAGAGGAAGCATTTGTCTAAATTCAGGCCTTTCGCTCATTTTCAATTGGTGGGAGAGCATTCTATCCAGTTTTGTATGCAATTGATCGTGCGCGTTAGGGCCATACCAAACACCTTCATGTAAAAGATAAAACTTAATCGCTACTTCCCAATGTTCTAGTTGGTCCAATGTTCTATTTTTAAGTATGAGATCTATCGCACCGATGGTTTTTCCGTCGCTATCGTTGAGTTGAATTTCTTCTGCAACAATTTCATATTGTTCTGAATTCGCAAGTGCAGCGGTACATAAATGCTGATACAAAAAACCCAGTCTCGGGTTCCCTTGGTACTCTGCAGATTCATCCAGAGGTTTAATCGATAAGTCTTCCAATGTTGCGAAAGGAGGGAGCAACTGAAAAAGAGGAGGAGAAGAGGTGATCCATTGATAAAGACGTTGCAGTTGATTCATCCTGATTCCTTAGTGATGTTGATAAAGCAGCGAGCCTCGTTATTGTAACTAAATTTGGTTAGTAGAATAGGGTAGCTAGCATCAGTGTCATAGTTCGATATACACTTTGAGGTACTCGCTCGAAATTGGAAGTGATAATGAATAATTTACAGTTAGAAAAGATTCTCAACAGCAAACTCTCGCCCGAGTTAATTAAAGATTACGCGCCAAATGGCTTACAGGTTGAAGGCTGTCCACAGATCAAGCGCGTAGTTACTGGAGTTACTGCTTCTCAAGCATTAATTGATAAAGCGATTGAACTCAGAGCCGATGCGTTATTGGTCCACCATGGTTATTTTTGGAAAGGGGAGCCAGAACCCATTCGCGGTATGAAAGGTAAGCGCATTCGTAGCCTAATTAAAAGTGACATTAATCTGTACGGCTACCATCTACCGCTCGACATTCATACTGAACTTGGTAAAAACGCAGAGCTTGCTCGTCTTCTTGATA
>NZ_JAWOTD010000057.1:0-1912 GCF_033338715.1 Vibrio sp. Vb1337
TGCCATTACCACCATTGCTATTGGATGCGCTGTTTACTTTTAACATCGTATTGGCGATCTTGGTATTGCTGGTCAGTACCACAGCAAAGCGACCACTCGACTTTTCTGTTTTTCCAACCATTTTGTTGGTGGCAACCTTACTTCGCCTAACGCTGAACGTCGCCTCAACCCGAATCGTATTGCTAGAAGGCCATAATGGTGGCGATGCCGCTGGTAAAGTCATTCAAGCTTTCGGTGAAGTGGTGATCGGCGGCAACTACGTTGTCGGTATGGTGGTCTTCATCATCTTGATGATCATTAACTTTATGGTTGTGACCAAAGGTGCGGGGCGTATTTCGGAGGTGAGCGCTCGTTTCACCCTTGATGCGTTGCCTGGTAAACAGATGGCGATTGACGCGGACTTAAACGCAGGCCTTATCGACCAAGAGCAAGCGCGCGTGCGTCGTTTTGAAGTGACCAAAGAGGCAGATTTCTACGGCTCAATGGATGGTGCGTCCAAGTTTGTAAAAGGCGATGCGATAGCCGGTATTTTGATTCTGTTTATCAACATCATCGGCGGTCTGTCGATTGGTATGGCGCAGTACGGGTTAGGCTTTGGTGAAGCGATCCAAATCTATACCTTGCTAACGATTGGTGATGGTCTGGTCGCTCAAATTCCATCGTTATTGCTATCGATTGCAGCGGCGATGATGGTAACGCGCCAAAACACCGATGAAGACATGGGCGAGCAGTTGGTTTTCCAAATGTTCGACAATCCGAAAGCGTTGATGATCACGGCGGCAATTTTGGGCGTGATGGGTATCGTACCGGGCATGCCGCATTTTGCTTTCTTAACGTTGGCCGTTGCTGCTGGCGCGGGTGCTTACTTAATTGACAAGCGTCAGAAGCAGAAAGCAAAAGAACCAGCATTACCTGCGAAAGCAGAAGATGGCAGCGAGCCGATTTCTCAACGTGAGTTGTCGTGGGATGACGTTCAACCTGTTGATATTATTGGTTTAGAAGTGGGGTATCGATTAATCCCGCTGGTGGATCGTGACCAAGGCGGAGAGTTATTAGAGCGCGTGAAAGGCGTTCGTAAAAAGCTCTCACAAGATTTTGGTTTCTTGATCCCAGCTGTACACATTCGCGACAACCTTGAGCTGACGCCAAACAGCTACAGAATTACCCTGATGGGCGTTGCGGTGGGTGAAGCGGAAATTCGCCCAGACCAAGAATTGGCGATTAACCCTGGTCAGGTTTACGGCATGATTGATGGCGAACCGACCATGGACCCGGCATTCGGCCTAGAAGCCGTGTGGATTCGTGAAGAACAGCGCGAGCACGCTCAGGCTCTCGGTTATACCGTGGTGGATTCATCGACGGTATTGGCAACGCATCTAAGTCAGTTATTAACCAACAACGCATCGCAGTTGATTGGTCATGAAGAAGTACAGAATTTATTGGAGATGCTAGGCCGAAGTGCACCGAAATTGGTGGAGAACTTCGTACCGGATCAACTCCCATTAGGTGTGGTGGTGAAAGTGTTGCAGAACTTGTTGAATGAAGCCATTCCAATTCGCGACATTCGTACCATCGTACAAACCTTGGCTGAGTACTCAAGTAAGAGGCAAGAACCTGACATATTAACAGCGGCGGTTCGAATCAGTCTGAAACGCCTAATTGTTCAAGAAATCAATGGTATAGAGCCAGAACTGCCTGTGATTACCTTGATTCCTGAGCTGGAACAAATATTGCATCAAACTATGCAAGCCTCGGGAGGCGAATCTGCTGGCATTGAGCCAGGACTCGCTGAACGTTTGCAGTCTTCACTAAGCCATGCAACGCAAGAGCAAGAGCTGAAGGGCGAACCTGCCGTTCTACTTACGTCTGGCGTGTTGCGATCCACACTGGCTAAGTTTGTGAAGAACACAAT
>NZ_JAWOTD010000058.1:0-1892 GCF_033338715.1 Vibrio sp. Vb1337
CGCTTTGATAAATCTGAGCTTGTTCGAGACGAATTTGCGCCGCGTTTGCTTGGCGGTCAATGCGCCCAAACAGATCAACTTCCCAAGCGATACTCGCGCCTGCAAATACGCCATCGTGCTGATTATCCATTAGGGTGACGTTACCAATTTGAGGTGGCAGACCCGACACGGAATCACTGAGTGGATTCAATATCGGACCGAGTGAAGAGTCATTTTTACTGAACTGATAGTTCATGTAACCCGCACCGAGATTAATTGTCGGTACCTTGAATGACTCCACCATGGTTTTATAGTTGTTGGCCATTTTCACCCGCTCGGCCGCCACTTTCAGCGGAATGTTTTGGCTCTGCATGTCTTGAACCAATTGATTCAACACCGGATCGTGAAACTTAGTCCACCAAAACTCAACGTGTTGTGAATCGGTACTCAACCCTGCATTTTCGGCGTTCAAGTAGGTTTCTGCCATGCTGGTGGTCGGTGCTTGGTAGTCTGGCCCCACTGCACAGCCCGCTAAACTTAGGGCTAGAACGACAGGCGTTAGAATGAATTTTTTCACGATGACGCCTCCTCTAGCTCAGCGTTGGTTTGTGTGGATGGTGCTTTTTCTTTGTAAGCAAGGCGATACAGCGCAGGCATGACAAACAGTGACAATATGGTTGCGGCTGCCAAGCCTCCGATGATGGTTGCCGCCATTTGGTCAAACAGCAGATCTGACAGCAGCGGGATCATGCCGAGCGCGGTCGTTAACGCACCCATAGAAATGGCCATAGTACGGTTGACCGTGGCTTCTTTGATCGCGTCAGACAAGCTCTTGCCATTTGTGCGTTCGAGCTCAATTTGATCCATTAGTACGATGCCATTTTTGATGATCATCCCGGTTAGTGTGATAGCTCCGATCAGCGCCATAAAACCAAATGGTTTATCGAATCCAAGCAGAGCAAACACAGCCCCTGATGCTGCCAGTGGTAGCGTTGCGAGGATGATGATTGGTTGCTTAAAGCCGTTGAACATCGCGACTAAAATGATCACCATGATCAGCATTGCTTTTGGTTGCTGCTTCATGATGTCGGTGACCGCTTTGTCTTCATCGTAATATTCGCCTCCCCATTCCATGCTGTAACCCGCCGGAAGTTGGATAGCTTCAACCTGATCTTTAATGGCATTTCTTACATTCGCTGGTGTGGAGTCTCGGCTCACACCCGCTTGAACCGTGATGGTTTTCACGCGGTCGCGTCGCCAAATCATGCTCTCTTCGGTGACCAGTTCGAATCCATCCACCACTTGACCAAGCGGAACGCTGTTAAAGCCAAGTAGAGAGCGCACAGGTAGCGTTTCTAGTGACGCCATGTTTTGCGATGTGCCACGTAACTGAATTGGAATCAACTCATCATTCAGGTTCATTTGTCCGAGCGGCATGCCGTCTGATGCACGTTTTAGCGCGAAAGCGACATCGGCGCGGTTAATTCCTGCTTGACGCATTTTGTCTTGGTTTAGAATCGGCTTGAGCACTTTGCTTGCTTGGCGCCAATCATCGCGAATGTATTTTGCATCAGGGTTTGAAGCAAAAATCGTTTTCGCTTCCGCCGCTAGTTGATGCAATACGGTTTCATCCGGACCAGAAAAACGCACCTCAACCGCGAACTTATCTTTGGTTGCTAGCTTCAGCGCTCGGAAGCGAGGTTCGGCATCCGGAAACGCCTCTTTCAGCCAATCATCGCCACGCGTTACCAAGTGACTGATGCTCTCGTAGTCTTTGGTGTTGATCAGAATCTGCCCGTAGGCAGGGTCGAGCGGTTCAGGCTCTACCGTTACCGAGAAGCGAGGCGCACTGGTGCCGACATAGCTAGAGATACTTTCCACTTCTGGTTGTGCGACCAACCATTCTTCAACTT
>NZ_JAWOTD010000059.1:0-1867 GCF_033338715.1 Vibrio sp. Vb1337
CAAAGAATGAGGACGCAAACTGTTTACAAATTGTTTACGTTGTTTTTTCGACGGACTGCGTAAATTGATGTTAACTCACTGAAGTAAAGGAAGGTTTTGGCTGATCTTGATCATTGTTAGCTGTAAAAAGCAGAAAGTTGGTAAGGACTTTCTGCTTTCTATCTCATCTGTTAGCTAGAGAGAGGTGATAGCTACTACAGTTACTATTTGGTGGAGGCTGGCTGAATGGTTGCCATCGGTTTGCGCGGTGCTGGCTTTTTCTTTGGTAGCACGCTATCGACAAACTTCTCCAAATACCACTTATTCAATTCGTTATCGCACCATTTTTTATTGAGTCCACGGCGGTTGAATTCTGCACCAATCGCGACTTTGGTTTGGTTCGTTGAGCGATTGTAATACAGCGTCTCACAAAGTTGAGTATTGCTCATTTGTTGAGCGTACATGTTCACACTGCTGCTACGCATGCCCATTTGCGACGCTTGTTGATTACTACAAGCGGATAAAACAACAGGTGAAAGCAGGGCGAATATTAATTTTTTCTTCATGGAAGTATCTATTTACTCGTGGACGCCATTAAGACGTCGAGTGAATCTTAAATTGGTTTCTGCCCGCTTGTTTTGCGTCATATAACGCTTGGTCGGCCAAGAAGAACCATTGGTACCACTGTTGTTGGATGGTTTGGGCTGATAACCGGTCGACCGCACCAAGCGAAATTGTGGCGTTTATTGGCTTAGAGTCAATGATTAATGGCGTATTTTCAATGACATGTCTCAAACGCTCTAGCGATTTCACACAATCATTTGGATCGTTCACCTCCACCAGCAACACAAATTCTTCACCGCCCCAACGAATCAGCAGGTCACCTGAGCGAGTGGATTCGTTGAAGATAGAGGCAATGTGCATCAACATTTGGTCGCCGATGTCGTGACCATAAGTGTCGTTAAAAGCTTTGAAATGGTCGACATCAAGAACCGCAAGCGCGAAGGTTCTATCTGGAGTGCGGCGGGCCATCTTCTCTAACCATACTTCTAAATAGCGGCGATTGTGAAGGCCAGTCAAAAGATCTGTAGTACTTTCTTGCGTTAGTGCTTTATTGATCTTTTTGACTCGCAAAACATAACGGAAACCCACCACACCAATGGCTGCAATAGCGATAAAGTAGAACATTTCGCGGTAACGTTGTGAGCGCAACTCAGAGGCTTGAAGTGCGTTTTTCGTCTCAAGCAAATTCAACTCTTTCTGAGCTAATTTCGCTTCAAGGTCAAACTTAATGTTGATCATTTCTTCGCCGTGAATGTGCTCAGAAAATTCTTCTTCAAGTGCTCTCAACTGAGACAAATAGCGGAAGGCGGCTTCATAATTTTGCAGCACTTGGTTGGCGTTGACCAAAACCGACAACATATCGATACGCTGTTTTAGCTCAAGCTCATTGGTTGATTTGGTTTGTTCTAGGACGAGGAGAGCGGTTCGAATCGCTTTGTCGTATTGCTTGTCGGCGAGATACGCTTCGGCAAACGCTTCATGGCATGGCATCTTAATGATTTCGATGCCGTCTGGGTTAGGTAACTCAACACAGCGTTGTGCGAGCAGTAGGGCATCGTCTGTTTTACCGATGCTGCTTAGCATTTGAGAAAAGTTGGACAATGAATGATGTTTAATGACATCCGACCCTGTTTGCATTGAGCGTCGAATCGCCTCATGGAAGTAGTATTCGGCCTTCTCACTGTCTCCTAAGCCAAGATGAACAATGCTTAAGTTGGCATAGATTACGCCAATAAAGAAACTGTTGTCGTACTCATATTCACTGCTCTCATATACATCGAGTGCTTGTTTTAGATAGTTGCTTGCGCGATTCCAATCGGAGGAG
>NZ_JAWOTD010000060.1:0-1824 GCF_033338715.1 Vibrio sp. Vb1337
TTAGGTTGAATCCGGTTTAAACCAAGTTTGGGCCAACCACGCTCGTTTTAGTTCATCGTGCATCCAAGTAAAACCAAACATAAAAGCGCTCAGTCGAGCGCTTTTTTATCACTGAAATTCAAGTTATGAATAGCGATGTTTTTCATTATTCGGCATCTTGAAGTTACTTAGGTATAGTGAATAGGTATCTGAATAGAAAGGACTCAACATGATCACTGCACTTTATGCCAGTATTCTGGCTCTACTTTTAGTTTGGTTAGCGTTTCAAGTCATCAAACAAAGGCGCCTTAACAAGGTTGCGTACGCAGATGGCGGCGTAGAAGCACTGCAAATTGCCCGCAGCGCACAAAGTAACGCAAGCGAATACATACCCATTACGCTAATTCTTATGGCGTTGTTAGAGTTTAACGGCGCAGCACCCATTTGGATTCATCTTACCGGTATTATCTTTGTAATTGGCCGCATTATTCATGCCAGAGGTATCCTACAAGAGAGTTTTAAAGGAAGAGTGAAGGGCATGCAGCTGACGTTTCTCGTGATTGTGTCTCTTGTGGTTTTGAATATGTTTTACTTCCCTTACGGAAAATTGTGGTAAGTCTAATAAGTTCCTACAGTGCGAATCTGTTTGCGAATTGCTAAATCGAGTTTGCAAATTGCAATGAAAACTGTGAGCAAATAGTCGCTATTGATGAAGTTTTAATGAAATTGATTAAATATCAGCCTGTTTCTATGCGCTTTAAAGTTGGCACGCCTCATGCTTTAGTACTATTGACCCTTTCTAAGCCGAGGGTCACCTAGCCAACTGACGTTGTTAGTGAACCCAATTGTTCACAAGTATATACAGCCAATCACACACCTTGTGGTTGGCTTTTTTTTTATCTTCAGGTTTCCTATCTCTACACGCTATTAGGGTGTTTGCCTTATCGAATAAAACCAACAAGTGTGATAACTTGCGCGCGGTTTAAATGTAATTGGTTGTATTAATGAAGAAAACAATACGTGTAGTAGGTGTGGCATCTTTACTGTGCTGTCAGTCGGTTAATGCGATGAGCGAAAAAGACTGGGACGTTCTAACGGATATTGGCACTTACGGTTTAGTGGCAACCGCTGCAGCTGTGCCAGCTTATAAAGGCGATTGGGAAGGGTTCTGGCAAGCAGGATTGAGCATTGGCACTGCTTCTGGTGTTGGTTTGATTGGTAAAAACACCATCGATGAAGAACGCCCAGATAAAAGTGACAACGACAGCTTTCCATCCAACCACACGGCAAACGCATTTGCTTCTGCGACCAACCTTTACTTGCGTTATGGATGGGAAGCCGGACTTCCTGCATACAGCATGGCAGCGTTAGTGGGCGTCGGCCGTGTTGAAGCCAAGAAACACTACTGGCGAGACGTGTTGGCAGGCGCGGCTTTAGGCACGTTGAGTGCTTATATTTTTACTGATGCGTATGACGAAAATGTACAGCTTGTACCTTGGGTGACCAGCGAGGATGCGGGTATCTCTATCACTTATCGTTGGTAAGGATATGAGTTAGATATTTGAATCGAATGAAAAAAGCCTCGGAAATGTCCGAGGCTTTGTTGTTTATGAAGTTACTTAGAACTGCGCTTTAATCCAGATCATGCGGTGGTCAGATGAAACATCTTTACCATTACCGTATTTGCCGATGCGCGAATCGTTAAACAGTTTACGACCTTCTTCATAAGATGCAGACCAGTAAACGCCGGAATCAACCACGTTTAAGTTTGCAGAAGGCAAGGCGTAGTCTACACCTAAACCAAATGTTGAAGTGATACGGTTCGGATATGGGTGAGTTGAGCTC
>NZ_JAWOTD010000061.1:0-1823 GCF_033338715.1 Vibrio sp. Vb1337
GCTTCGCGTAGCTCAGAGCAATGCTGGCATTGCGTAGCCAAAGCGGCATGTTCTCACCATGCTTGGTTTGCACAATCCCTAGTGAGATCTTCATCACCACGCTTTCACCTTCAACCATAAATGGTGCTGCGAACAGTTGTTGTAGGCGACGTTCTGTTAAACGGATGTCTTCGTCTTTATCCATATCTGGCATAAACAGAGCGAACTCATCGCCACCAATTCGGGCCAGCATGGTGTTGTCTGGGAATTGTTGCTTCAGCCTTTCTGCGATGCTAACCAACAGCTGATCACCATTGTGGTGTCCCACGCTGTCGTTGATATCTCTAAATTTGTTGATCCCCAATAAGAACAAACTACCGTGACACAAATTGGGTTTGTTTTCGCAGATTTCGATTAATCCTTGGCGGCTGTAGAGTCGAGTTAATGAGTCATACACCAGCTGATCGCGCAGCGCCTTAAATGAGGCTTTGAGGTTGCTGGCCATTTCATTAAAGGCTTTTGCGAGCACGGTCGTTTCGTACACACGGCCAGGTTGGGGCATTGAGCTATCCCAATCGCCATTTGCTAGGTGTTGAGCCGCATCGGCAGTGGCGTTGATTGGGCGAGTCACACGTTCGAAGATGACCCAACTAAAGCCGATACCAAACAAGCTGACGACGATACCAACGATCCAGCTTTTCTCTTGGCTTTTCGGTAAGAGGCCAAGCAAATCAGATTCCGAGATAGAAGTGCCGATGAACCAAGTTAGACCGTTTGGATCGTAGTAGGGCGTGATGCGGCTAAAAATACGTTGGCCGCTGTGGTCAAACTCAAACGTGTACGGTTGGTCTGTATGGTACAAGTCAAAACCACGCACGCGGGAGGCGCTGATTTTGATGATCGGGTCTGCGCTTTCAGAGGCGAACAAGCGTTGGCCTTTATCCGAAAACTTTGTGCCCCAAGACACCACGCTGCCAGGGCCAGGATGTGCCACTAATCCGTGTTCTTGGTCCATGATAAAGACCGATGCTTTGGTGTTCTTCTTAATGACGCGTAGAAACTCGTTGAAGGTATTGATACGAATGTCCGTCACCAATACGCCCGCAAATTCTTGGTGTTCGTACACCGGTGTCATAGCAGATAAGGTGATGTCTTGGCGCTCATCCGCATTGGTGTAGATTTTTGACCACATCGGTTTTTCGTCTTTGGCGACGGGTTTATACCAAGGACGAGTTCTTGGGTCGTAAGGCGTGATGACAGTACGAATATCGTTACTGACATGATCTGTGCCGTAGATGATTAACTTACCATCGGTGTATTTATCTTGAACCATCAAGGTGTAATCGTCGGAGATCTCGCGACGAAAACCCGCGAAATCGCCAGTTTCCGAACCAAAAGCAATCACGTCCAGCTGCGGAATAGAACGGTATAGGTTCTGAAACGCGCTGAATAAGTAGGCTTGGACATCTCGCGTATCATGGGGATGGTACAGGTTGTGATAACTCACGTTATGAGCAAGCGTCATCACTGCCGTAAACGGCTTCCGCAGATAACTATTGAGGTGGTCGTAGACACTTTCGGTCAACACCGACAGCTGTTTATCGCTGATGTCGGTCACCACCTCTTCATAGCTTTGTTTTTGGACGTAGACAATCACACCGATAGCCAGTAAGAAAATCATCACAAAAGGGATGAGTACAGCGGTACGTAGTGTAATTTGAGTCTTTGCAGTAGACATTGCCTAGTCACATTAGGGATGGTTCACCTTAATTGTACTGACATTTCTGTTAATATCGAGCGCTAAGCACTCTCATTGTTAACTCACTGCTTAAGTGACGGTCAGT
>NZ_JAWOTD010000062.1:0-1787 GCF_033338715.1 Vibrio sp. Vb1337
GAAATACCGCACGTCCGTTATATCAATTCAATAACAATGGATTTGTAAACGTGGACAATAAAACATTCAAATTATCAACGATTGCCAAAACCGTACTGCCTTTGATTTCCATCGCGGTCATCAGCGGTTGTGGCAGCGATAGCACAAGCGACGACACCACGAACCCAGGCTCTGGCCTATACCCTGCGGGAGAGAACGAGGTTGTCATTTACTACAAGCGCGATATTGCATCCGCATCAACGGCAAGCGACTACGAAGGTTGGGGCTTGCACTTGTGGAACGGCGAAGGCTGTACCAGCACCGACTTAGAAGCCATGGGTATTGCTGGCACAGGTACGGACTGGTCTGCACCGCGTCCATTCGACGGCATCAACGACACCTACGGCGCTTACTACGTACTGAAAGTGAACCCAGATGCGTCTGATCCGCACGAATGTATGAACTTCATTCTGCACAAAGGCGATGAGAAAGCCTTCGGTAGCTCGAACTCAAAAGTGGAGCTGACCAAAATTGGCGAATCTAAGGGTCTATTTGGCTTCCACGGCAGCAGCGAGCTTTACTACGAGCCAATCGAAGCACGTCCAGTCGATATTGATGGTCAAAAAGCGCATTGGTTAGATGCCAACACTATCGCATGGGAAGCGGCAGCCAATGCTGATTCCATGAAGCTGTTCTACAGCTTGACCAACGACATCCAAATGGATGAAGACAAGCAAATCTCTGGCGGTACAGCTGTTGAGCTGACCAAAGCGGGCGATTTGTCTGACGGTCTTAAATCTCGTTTCCGCCACCTTGCAAGCCTTCAAGCCGCTGGCATTGATGTGGACGATGCAACCCTACGTACGATTCTGAAATCACAAATCGTCATGGTGGCGTACAACGCAAATGGCGACGTTATTTCTGCAACTGAAGTGCAAAAGCCGGGCGTTTTTGATGCGGTGTTTGCCGACTCCAAGGCAGGTAACGCAATTAGCCAAGAACTCGGCGCGATTGTGGAAGGCGGCGCAACAACCTTCAAACTTTGGGCGCCAACAGCGCAAGACGTTGCTCTGATCATCTATGACGAGAATCTGAAAGAAGAAGCAACCGTTGCGATGAAAGAAGATTCAGCAACTGGTATCTGGGTTTCTGAAGCGCAAAGCAACGTCGTCAACAAATACTACCGTTACCAAGTTAAAGTTTACCACCCAACAACGGGCGTCATCGAAACTCGCTTGGTCACCGATCCATACTCTATGAGCTTATCGAAAAATTCGATGTACTCTCAAGTAATCGATTTGGATGATCCAAGCTTGATGCCACAAGGCTGGAGCGACTACGAACGCCCAACCGTTAAAAAAGATGAAGACCACGTACTGTACGAATCACACCTTCGTGACTTCAGCTTTAACGATACAAAAGGCACCAAAGAATACAACGGTAAGTACTTAGCACTCACAGAAGCAGACCGCGAATCGGTCTCTCACTTGCAAGCACTAAAAGACGCAGGTTTAACAACGCTTCACATCCTGCCAGCGTTCGACATTGCTACGGTTGATGAAGAAGCGGCGAACCGCGTCGATATTACTGACACCGTAGGTAAATTGTGTGGCATCAAACCAGAAGCGTCTGTCTGTGACGAAGTTGATGGCGCGAAAGTGATTGAAGATGTGCTGAACAGCTACGATCCAGCCACCGGTTCTGCGCAAGCACTGATGAACGATTTGCGCATGCTAGACAGCTTCAACTGGGGTTACGACCCATTCCATTACACGGTGCCAGAAGGCAGCTACGCGACCGATCCAAAC
>NZ_JAWOTD010000063.1:0-1782 GCF_033338715.1 Vibrio sp. Vb1337
GTCCAACAAGGCGAAAACTTACTCTCTGTACGCGTGATGCAGTGGGCCGATTCCACTTACATTGAAGACCAAGACATGTGGTGGACGGCGGGGATCTTCCGTGATGTTTATCTAATCGGAAAAGAGAACGTTCACGTCCAAGATCTCACCATTCGCACCGATTTCGCCGACGATTACCAAAATGCGACGCTCAGTGCTCAAATCGAATTGGAAAACCTTTCCACCGCTATCGCGTCTGGCTACACGCTGGAATACGCGCTGCATGACAAAGGCACTGTCGTAGCCAGTGGTCAATGCGATTCACTGACTATCCAAAACCACCACTCAACAAGCTTTGCGATTGATATGGTGAATCCAACGCATTGGACGGCTGAAAATCCTTACCTTTACCACTTGTTCATCACCTTAAAAGATCACCAAGGCAACGTAGTGGAAGTGATCCCACAACGCGTGGGTTTCCGTGATATCAAGGTGCGTGATGGCCTGTTTTACATCAACAATCAATACGTGATGCTGCATGGTGTAAACCGTCATGACAACGACCACCTAAAAGGTCGCGCAGTGGGCATGGACCGCGTGGAAAAAGATCTGATTTTGATGAAGCAACACAACATCAACTCAGTTCGCACCGCACACTACCCGAACGACCCACGCTTCTACGAGTTGTGTGATATTTACGGCCTGTTTGTGATGGCAGAAACCGATGTGGAAACCCACGGCTTTGCCAACGTTGGCGACCTGAGCCGTATCACCAATGATCCAGCATGGGAAGCGGTGTTTGTTGATCGCGCAGTGCGCCATGTACACGCACAGAAAAACCACCCATCGATCATCATGTGGTCACTCGGTAACGAATCGGGTTATGGCTGTAACATCCGTGCGATGTATGCCGCGACCAAAGCAATTGATGACACCCGTTTGGTTCACTACGAAGAAGACCGCGATGCTGAAGTGGTGGATGTGATTTCCACTATGTACTCACGCGCTCAACTGATGAATTACTTTGGCGAACACCCACACGAGAAGCCACGCATTATCTGCGAATACGCCCACGCGATGGGGAACGGGCCGGGTGGTTTAACCGAATACCAAAACGTGTTCTATGCGCACGACCACATTCAAGGTCACTACGTTTGGGAATGGTGTGATCACGGCATTCTAGCGCGTGATGAGCACGGCCAAGAGTTCTACAAATACGGCGGCGATTACGGCGACTACCCAAACAACTACAACATCTGCATGGATGGTCTGATTTACCCAGATCAAACCCCGAGCCCTGGCCTGAAAGAATACAAACAAGTCATTGCACCGGTGAAAATCCGCACCGTTGAAGGTTGCCATGATCGCTTTATCGTTGAGAACAAATTGTGGTTCACCAACCTCGATGATTACACCATTACTGCTGACGTGCGTGCCGAAGGTGAAACCTTGCGAAGCGTGCAGTTTAAAGTCGAAGCTTTGGTCGCCAACAGCGAACGTAAAGTGACCATCGACTTGCCAGAATTGGATGAGCGCGAAGCCTTTGTTAACTTCACCGTACGCAAAGACAGTCGCACGCTTTACAGCGAAGCCAACCATGAAATTGCGGTGTATCAATTCCAACTGAAAGAAAACACCGCGACGTTGCCTGCGTTGGTCAACCACAATGTTCAACCATTGGTACTTGAAGAAAGCCGCCTAGAGCACGTGATCACAGGTCATAACTTCACGCGCACTTTCTCGAAAGTAAACGGCAAACTGACCTCATGGCGTGTGAATGGTGAAGAGTTGATTCAATCAGAG
>NZ_JAWOTD010000064.1:0-1766 GCF_033338715.1 Vibrio sp. Vb1337
CTTGCGTTAGGAATGCGCTCACTCAATAAATCGGCCTGATATGTCAATCCAGATTTCACAGCTCTCGCAGCAATTGGCCTTGGCACATGAACACCTGCATTAATCAGTGTAAGTAATAGTTGGAACTCTTGCGCACAACGCGTTTGCTCCCAACCTGAAAACCAATAATTGTCTTTAACTAACTTACCAAATAAGCCACCACGTCGATAATGACGCAGAGCGGCTTGCATCGTATCAAGCTGAACAAACCAAGTCGTGCCACGCCCTGACGCACTGCCAGTTACTTTGTTGGTGGATTGCCAATACTCGGCATCAAAAATAGGCTGACTAGGATCTTCAATAAGCTCCTCATCAAACCAAATGACTTGGTTGCTATCTCGATACTGCTGAATCATGTTGTAACCTCTAGCCTAAGTAGCGACTGGCCAAGATGTATAGCCAAGTAAAAGCTGCAAACGCTAACGCAACCATAACGGCTGCCGATCCTATATCTTTAGCGCGGCCACTTAATTCATGGCGTTCAACACCAATGCGATCCACCACTGCTTCTATCGCGGAGTTAATCAGCTCGACAATCAGAACTAATACCACAACACCAATCAATAAGATGCGCTCTATCATCCCGACATCAACCACGCACGCCAAAATCACAGCAATGCTTAGCAAAGCGAGCTCTTGTCGAACAGCAGCTTCATGTTTAAAAGCGGCTTTTAATCCCTGTATAGAATAACCTGTCGCTTTGATAATGCGCTTTACCCCAGTATTGCCTGGCTTTCCAGATTCTTGCGATTGATGTGGTGTTGTCTTTGACATTGCAGAACACTTATCGGTACTTCGTTATATTGGAGCCGTGTATTTTACATTTATTGGGGATGTCTGCATAATTTACCTGCCTCTATTCATCTAGTCAGACAATAATTATGTTCACTTCTGCCCCATCGTCATTATGCATCTTGCGTTTATCCGCTATTGGAGATGTGTGTAATACCATCGCTACTGTGCAAGCAATCCAGAAACAGTGGCCAACCACGCAAATAACTTGGATTACTGGCAAGTTAGAAGCTCAGTTGCTAGCAGCTATTGAGGGGGTCGAAGTCATTGTATTCGATAAAAAAGCTGGTTTAGATGGCTATAAAGCCTTGTGGAAACAGTTAAAGGGCCGAGAATTTGATGCTCTGTTACATATGCAATATGCGATTCGAGCGAGCGTCGCGACTTTGGGCATTAAGGCAAAATACAAACTTGGTGTTTCATCTGACAGAAGCCAAGATTTTCAAACACTATTCACTAATGTCAAAGTTCCCTCACCACAATCTCTGCACGTGGCGGATGGTTTGATGGCTTTTGCTCATCAAATTGGCATCCTTAACACGGAGTTAGACTGGGCACTTTCCTACTCCACACAAGACCAAGAGTGGGCAGAGAGTCATGTTTCTTGCGACAAACCCAACCTACTGATTGTGCCAGGAGCCAGTAAAGCATATAAAAACTGGAATGCTGAAGGGTACATAGACGTCATCCACCATGCGAGGGCACAAGGTTGGAATGTAATTCTGGCTGGCAGCCCAGCTCAAGTCGAACTGGATTTGGCAGATGCCATTCAATCTCGACTGGAAGAGCCATGTCTAAATTTAGTTGGGCAAAGCTCAATCCTGCAAATGCTGGCTCTGATTGACAAAGTAGACATGGTCATCGCGCCTGATACCGGACCAGCTCACATGGCAAGCGCCATGAACACACCGATCATTGGTTTATACGCCCACCAT